>JBCCAC010000197.1:0-5079 GCA_039815015.1 Pseudomonadota bacterium
CCGACAACGAACCCTGCGAGATCGTAATGACCGGGCGGGTACATGCCCGGCATTTCAGCTGTTTCGCCGCCGATCAGCGCGCAACCGGCTCTGCGGCAACCCTCGGCAATCCCCGAGACAACCGCTTCAGCGACAGCGCTTTCAAGCTGGCCTGTCGCGAAATAATCGAGGAAGAACAGCGGTTCCGCGCCCTGGACGATCAGATCGTTGACGCACATGGCAACCAGGTCGATGCCAACCGTGTCGTGTTGCCCCGTGTCGATGGCGAGGCGCAGTTTCGTACCCACCCCGTCCGTCGCGGCGACGAGGAGCGGGTCGTGAAACCCGGCAGCTTTCGGATCGAAGAAGGCGCCGAACCCGCCGATGTCGGCATCGGCGCCGGCCCGCTTCGTCGCCGCGACGAGCGGCGCGATGGCACGAACGAGGGCGTTACCGGCCTCGATAGAGACGCCCGCCTCTGCATAGGTATAGGGGCGGCGCTGATTGTGTTTCGGGTCGTTCATGTCGCGATTGCGCCTAACGCCGACGCCGCCAGAATCCGACTCCCAAATCCCATGACCCTTCCGCTAAGGGGACGGCATGTGGTTTCGTCCGGTCTTCGCGCTGGCGGCGTGCGCGCTCGTCATTCTGGTCGTGGGTGCCCTGCGCGCGCAGGAAGGCGCGGCGGATGCCGAAACGGCCGCGCCTGACGAGCCCGCCGCGGCCGGTGCCGCGTTCGCTGTCGAGGGTATCCCGCTCGACGTGAAGGCGGATACGGTACTGGAAGCGCGAGACGCCGCCTTTCGGGAAGCGCCGCGTCAGGCCTGGCCACGCCTCTGGTCGCGGCTGACCGGACGCGATGTCGACGATGCGCCGATCCTGGGCGACGCGGCCCTCGACGCGATGATCGATTCCATCGAGGTCGAGACCGAGCGCTTCGGCAATGGCCGCTATATCGCCCGGCTGGGCGTGATCTTCGACCGGGTGCGCGCCGGTCGCCGCCTGCCACCCGGCGCGCGCGTGCTGCAATCGCAGCCGCTGCTATTGGTGCCGATCCTGACCGATGCCGGCGCGACCTCGACGCTCGACCCGGACACGGGCTGGTTCCAGGCGTGGCAGGACTTCTCTTCGGGCAGCAGCGTCATCGACTATGTCCGGCCGCAGGGAACGGCGGGCGATCGTATTCTGCTCGGCGGCTGGACGGCGCGGCGCGACGATCGTGCGGCGTGGCGGCTCGCGCTCGCACGTTACGAAGCGAACAATGTGCTGACGGCAGAGGCGCGGCTGGACCGGTCCTATCCGGGCGGGCCCATATTGGCGACGTTCGCAGCGCGGCATGGGCCGGCGGGCGTCGAACTGGAGCGGTTCACGATGCGCGCGGAGGGGCCGGCCGACCTGCCGACGCTGTTCGTCGACGCCGTGAAGCGCATGGATGCGATCTATGCACGCGCGCTGCAGGACGGCACGCTGCAGGCCGACGAGGCGTTGAGCCTCGCACTGGCACCCATCGTGGCCCCGGCGCCCGAGATCGACGATGGTTCGGGGGCGCCGCGTACCCTTATCGCCAACGTGCTGACGCCCGACCCGGTCAGTTGGGGCGGCATTGCGGAGCGGCTGGACCAGGTACCGATCATCGACCGGATCGTCCTTGAGTCCTTCGCGCTCGGCGGCACGTCGGAGGTCGGTATCGTCTATCGCGGTTCCTATGAAGCGCTGCGGCTGGCGCTGGACCAGCGCGGCCTGCGACTGGAGCCGGGAGAGGCGGGCCTGCGCCTGAGACGAAGGTCGGCCGGGGAGGCGCCGCTGGCTGCGCCCGATGATCAGGATGGCGATGGAACGGGTTCGGCATCCGCGCGGCCTTCCGCCCCGGCACCGAACCGGGCACCGATTCCGATCTCCACGCCGGATGCACCTGATTCCGCACCGCCTGCGGGGGCCAGCGCCCGCGAAGACACGCCACGGTCGCTGTTGCCAGGTGGCGGCGGATGAGCGGCATCGCAGTGGTTCCCGACCGGCGGCGGCCGCCCTTCGCCTGGGGCTGGCTCATCGTCATCATCGTTCTCGGATGGTTCCTGTTCCGCACCGCGAGCGTCATTCCGCCGTTCGCGGCCGGAATCGTCATCGCCTATCTGCTCGACCCGCTGACGGACCGGCTTGAAGCCCTTGGCATCAAGCGCTGGCTGGCGACCCTCATCATGCTGGCGCTGTTCTTCAGCGTGCTGACCGGAATAGGTTTCCTGATCGTGCCGCTGCTGATGACCGAAACGCGGCTTCTGATCGGTAATGTCCCGGCACTGGTCGATGCGCTGAGGCCGCTTGCCGAGCGGCTTTACGACGAGGCGGAGATGGTCGTCGATCTGGACGGGATCGCCGACACGCTCCTGCAGCGCCTCGCGGAAATCGCGGCCGGCGTCCTTCGGGCGGCGCTCGATCAGGGGCTGGCCCTCTTCAACGTGCTCGCACTCGTCGTCATCATGCCGATCGTCGCCTTCTATTCGTTGCGTGATTTCGACATTCTGACGGTCAGGATCCGGTCGTGGATCCCGCCGCGCTATTCCGCACGGCTGGAGCGGCTGGCACGGGACATCGACATCGCCCTTGGCGGATTTATCCGCGGTCAGTTCCTCGTGTGCTCCGCGCTGGCGATCTTCTACGCTGCCGGCTGGTCGTTGACCGGTCTCGACTATGCGCTGGTCCTGGGTCTGATCGCGGGCATCATGGCGTTCGTCCCCTATCTGGGCGCGGTCATTTCCGTGGCGCTGGCGCTCATCGTCGGGTTCGGACAGTTCGGGCCCGAACCATTGCCGCTCATCCTCATTCTCGTCGTCTTCCAGGTCGGGCAGATCCTGGAAGGATCGATCCTGACCCCGAACCTGATCGGCGAGCGCATCGGCCTCCATCCGCTCTGGGTCCTGTTCGCGGTCTTCGCGGGCGGGGAGCTGGCGGGCATCTGGGGCGTTTTCCTCGCCGTTCCCGTCGCCGCCGTGCTGGGTGTCATCGTCCGTGCCGTTCTCGACACCTATCTGCACAGTCCGATCTACAGCGGGCAGGCGCCGGCGCCCGCTTCGATGGCGGATCGGCGCGATACGGAATGACGCTTTGACGAGCGCATCGGCACAGACCGTTTTGCCGCTCGAATGGACGGCGGCGACGGCGCGTGTCTTTCATGTGGGAACGCCGAACGCCGATGCCGTCGCCGGCCTGTCCGACCCCGAGGTCTGGCCCGACCGGGCGGCGTTGCTGGTCGGCCCGGCGGCGAGCGGGAAGTCCCACCTTGCCGATCTGCTTGCCGCGCGTGGCATCGAGATCATCGAGGACGCGGATCGTGGGCAGCACGACGACACCATGCTGTTCCACGCATTGAACCGGGCCCGAAACGGCGGTGCGCCGCTTCTCCTGACGGCGCGATCGCGGCCAAGCGGCTGGCCGGTGGCGCTCCCGGATCTGACATCGCGCCTGCTGGCGCTGCCGCGGTTCGAGATCGGCGTGCCCGACGAAGCCTTTACCGGTGAGCTTCTGGCGAGCGGTCTCGCGCGCCGCGGGTTCAGCCCTGCGCCGGAACTGATCGCCTATCTGGTGAAGCGGATCGAACGCAGCCATGCCGCGATCGCGTCGGCGGTCGCGGTGCTCGATGAAGCCGCGACCGCCGGGGGGCGCCGTCTTACCATTCCGCTTGCGAGGGCGAGGCTGTTTGGCGAGGATCGGGCATGATGACCGATAGCATCGTCGAAGATCGCGGGATCGCGCTGAAGAGCGATCGCTATTTCAATCGCGAGCTGAGCTGGCTGAAGTTCAACGAACGCGTGCTGGAAGAGGCGGAGAATCCGGCGCATCCGCTGCTGGAGCGCCTGAAGTTTCTGGCGATCAGCGGCGACAATCTCGACGAATTCTACATGGTGCGCGTCGCCGGCCTGCGCGGACAGGTCGATGAAGGGGTCGAGGAGCCGTCGGCGGATGGCGCTTCGCCCGCGCAGCAGCTGGCGGCCGTTATGGTCGAGGCGGAACGCCTGCTTCTGGAACAGCAGCGCATCTGGTCGGAGCTTCGCGCCGCGCTCGATCAGGACGGCATCGAAATGCTGGACCCCCTGTCCTGCGAGGCGGATGAGCGGGCGTGGCTGGAGCGCTATTTCCTGGACGAGGTGTTTCCGGTCCTGACGCCGCAGACCATCGATCCGGCGCACCCGTTTCCGTTCATTCCGAACAAGGCGTTCGGGCTGATCATGGCGCTGGCGCATCCGGAGCGCAGCGAGGAGCTGACCGCGCTCGTCATGATCCCGCCGGCGCTGCCGCGCTTCGTGCGCCTGCCCGGCGTCGATGCGCGCTACATCGCCATCGAGGACATCGTCTGGCTGTTCGTGCACGAACTCTTCCCCGGCTACGCGACTGAGGGCGGCGGCGTCTTTCGCATCATTCGCGACAGCGACATCGAGGTGGAGGAAGAGGCAGAGGATCTCGTCCGCTATTTTCGCAGCGCCATCAAGCGGCGGCGGCGCGGGCGGGTCATCCGGCTGAAGGTCGAGGCGAGAATGCCGACCCGCTTGCGTCAGGTCGTGCGGCAGGCGTTCGACATCGGCAATGACGCCGTCGCGGCCATGGACGGCATCATCGGCATCGCCGATCTGATGCAGCTATATGAGGAAGACCGCCCCGAACTGAAGTTCACGCCCTATGTCGCGCGCTTCCCCGAGCGCATTCGCGAGCATGGCGGCGACTGTTTTTCGGCGATCGTCGACAAGGACATCGTCGTCCACCACCCCTATGAGAGCTTCGAGGTCGTCGTCGCCTTTTTGCGGCAGGCGGCGAAGGACCCGGATGTCGTCGCGATCAAGCAGACGCTTTATCGCGCCGGCAAGCAGTCGGCCGTCATCCGCGCGCTGATCGACGCGGCCGAAGCCGGGAAATCCGTGACCGCCGTCGTCGAACTGAAGGCACGGTTCGACGAAGAACAGAACCTCGCCTGGGCGGCCGAGCTGGAGCGGGCGGGCGTGCAGGTCGTCTATGGTTTCATCGAGTGGAAAACGCATGCGAAGATGTCGCTGGTGGTGCGGCGCGAAGGATGCGGACTCAGGACCTACTGCCACTTCGGCACCGGCAATTATC
>JBCCAC010000120.1:0-7201 GCA_039815015.1 Pseudomonadota bacterium
GAAAAAGACGACCGCGAAAAAGACGACCGCCAAGACGGCCGAACCCAAAAAGGCGGCGCCCAAGAAGGCCGCACCGAAGAAAGCCGCCGCGAAGACGCCGGCGGCGAAAAAGCCTGCCGCGAAAAAGCCTGCCGCGAAGAAGGCCGCGCCCGCCAAGACGGCCGCGAAAAAGGCACCCGCAGCCAAGAAACCGGCAGCCAAGAAGCCCGCTGCGAAAAAGGCTCCGGCCAACAAGGCTGCTGCCAAGACCTGATCCTGGTCGAGGGGAGGCGAGACGGGCGATCGGTCGTTCCGATCGCCCGCCCCGATGCCCGGCGATATGTCGCCGGACAGGGACGCCTTGACAGGCCGTGGCTGCGGCCCGACCTAAGCCACTTCGTTTCCCGCGCGCCCCGAAAGGCCTCCTTCATGCACGATCCGCTCTCTTCGATTCAGTCCGGTCTCGTTCCCGTCGTCATCGAGCAGTCGAACCGCGGCGAACGCTCGTTCGACATCTATTCGCGGCTGTTGCGCGAACGGATCGTCTTCGTGACCGGGCAGGTCGAGGATCACATGGCGACCCTGATCACGGCGCAGCTCCTTTATCTGGAGAGCGAGAACCCGAAGAAGGACATCTTCATGTACATCAACTCGCCGGGCGGTGTCGTTACGGCGGGCATGGCGATCCACGACACGATGCAGTACATCCGCCCGCGGGTCGGCACCGTGTGCATCGGCCAGGCGGCGTCCATGGGTTCGTTCCTGCTCGGCGCCGGCGAGCCCGGCATGCGGGTCGCGCTGACGAACGCGCGCATCATGGTGCACCAGCCATCCGGTGGTGCGCAGGGCCAGGCGACCGACATTGAGATTCAGGCCAAGGAAATCCTCCGCATCCGTCATCGCATGAACGAGCTGATGGCGAAATATACCGGCAAGGATCTCGACACGATCGAAAACGCCGTCGAACGCGACAAGTTCATGAATGCCGAGGAAGCCAAGGAATTCGGCCTGGTGGACGAAGTGTTCGAGAAGCGCCCGGTGCCCGCCGACGCGGAAGAGCAGGCGAAGGCGGCGTAAACAGCCGGGTCCGTAGCGCTTCGCGTTTGGAACCGAGCGCTATCGAAAGCGCATCGTCGACTCCTGCCCATGCAGGCACGATCGATATCGGCGCGGATGATTATCCGCGTCCCCTCAGCTCCGTCACATAGTGCGCCGCGATGCGGCCCGATCGGGCGCCGCGTGTCGTCGCGAAGCGGATCGCTTCGGCCTTGTCGATGTCGAGGGGCGCGGCCAGGCTGCGGCACATGGCGAGATAGTCGTCCTGACTGGCCGCGTGAAAGCCACGCGACAGACCGAAGCGTTCCGCCAGGGCGAGCTGATCGTCGGCGGCATCGCGCGGATTGACCTCGTCGTCGGAGGTGAAGCGGCGCGCGACGAGGTGACGCCGGTTCGACGTGACCGCGAGGCGGCAATTGTCCGGCCGGGCGGTAAGGCCGCCGTCGAGAACCGATCGCAGCGCGCGCAGAAGCGCGGTTTCGTCGACGCCCAGATCGTCGATGAAGATGAGGAAACGGCGCGGTGCCGGCGCCAGCTGTGCGAAAAGATCGGGCAGACGGTCCGCATCGCGGCCGTCCGCCGCCACCAGGATCAAGTCCGTCTCGACCGCCACGCTTTTGACGAGCGCGCTCTTGCCCATGCCGCGGGCGCCCCACAGCAGGACATCATGCGCGGCGCGTCCGGCCGCATGCCGGCGCGCATTTTCGAGAAACGCCTGTTTCTGTGCCTCGATTCTCGCAAGGCGATCCAGCGGCAGCGCGTCGACATGCGCCAGCGGGGCGAGTCCCGATGCATCCCAGCGATAAGCGGGTGCGCTCTGCGGATCCGCAGTTGCGCGTGGAGGCGCCAAGCGTTCGAGCGCGTCCGCGATGCGCGTGAGATCGTCCCGGTCGATCACGATCCATCACCCATCGCATTGCACCTGCCGCCACGCGCGCCTAAGTAGCGCGCGCAGAGCGGCAGCCAAGAGATTTTCATGTTTTCCTTTCCAGCAATGGCGCAGACCCCGGGCGCAGCGCCCGGCGGACTCGCCGGTTTCCTCGCGGGCCCGATCCCGCTGTTCGTGGGCCTCGGCCTCATCTGGTATTTCCTCCTCATCCGTCCGCAGCAGCGGCGCATGAAGACGCACCGCGCGATGATCGACGCGGTGAAGAAGAACGACACCGTCGTCACCGCCGGCGGCCTTGTCGGCAAGGTGAAGAAGGTCGGCGAGACGGAAGTCGACGTCGATCTGGGTGGCGGCAATCTCGTCAAGGTCGTTCGCGCGACACTCGCCGAGGTGCGTCAGCCCGGCCCGCCCAAAGCCGCCAACGACTAGCGGACCGCGCCCCGACCCATGCTCGATTTTTCCAGGTTTAAGATCGGTGGCATCATCGCCGTCCTGCTGGTCGGCCTGTGGTTCGCGATCCCGAACGCGTTTTCCGAAACCGAGGTCGCGGACTGGCCCGACTGGGCGCCCAAGGCGCAGATGAACCTGGGCCTCGACCTTCGGGGCGGCAGCCACATCCTTCTGGAAGCGAATTCCGAAAGCCTGTTCGAAAGCCGGCTGGAGGCGCTGGAAAACAATGTCCGTCTGGAAATGCGCCGCGCTGATGGCGGTACCATTTCGATCGGCGATATCTCCCTGCGCGACGGGCAGCTTCGCTTTCAGGTGCGCGACGCCGCCCGTGTCGACGAAGCGGTGGACATTGCGCGGCAGCTGACGAGCCCTGTCGGCATCACCGGCGCGCGCGACTATGACGTGACGGTCGAGGACGGCAATCGCATCGTCATGGATCCCACCAACGAGGGGCGTGTCGAGGCGATCGACGCCGCCATGCTGCAGGCGGTCGAGGTCATTCGCCGGCGTATCGACGAGCTCGGCACGCGCGAGCCGACCATCATCCGCGAGGGCGCCGACCGCATCGTCGTCCAGGTGCCGGGTCTCGACGATCCGCAGGCGTTGAAAGACCTGCTCGGCAAGACCGCGCGTCTCGAATTCAAGATGGTCAACGAGGAGGTGCAGCGCGAAATCGAAGCGACCGGCGTGACGCCGCGCCGTGCGCCCGCCGGCAGCGAATTGCTGGCATATACGGATGACGGTTCCCCCATCGTCGTGCGGCGGCAGGTCATCATTTCCGGCGATCAGCTGGTCGAGGCGCAGCAGCAGTTCCAGGACGGGTCGGCCGTCGTGTTCTTCCGCTTCGACAGTGCCGGCGCGCGCAGCTTCGCTCGCGTGACGCGGCAGAATGCACGCAAGCGGTTCGCCATCATTCTCGACGATGCGGTCATATCCGCGCCCGTCATCAACGAACCGATCCTCGGCGGCTCCGGCATCATTTCCGGCAATTTCACGACCGAAAGCGCGAATGAACTTGCGATCCTGCTGCGGTCGGGCAAGCTGCCGGTCGAACTGAACGTGATCGAGGAGCGGACCGTCGGCGCCGATCTCGGTGCGGATTCGATCCGCGCGGGCACGCTCGCCTCGATACTGGCGGTCGTTCTCGTCATGGTCTTCATGTTCGTGACCTATGGCCGCTTCGGATTTTATTCGAACGTCGCGCTCGCCTTCAACATGATGCTGATCGTCGGCGTGATGAGCGCGCTCGGTGCGACGCTGACATTGCCGGGCCTTGCCGGCTTCGTGCTGACCGTCGGTGCGGCGGTCGACGCGAACGTCCTCATCAACGAGCGCATTCGCGAGGAACTGAGGAAAGGGCGCCGCGTCATCGCTGCGGTCGAGACCGGCTATGCGCAGGCGACGACCACCATCATCGATGCGAACGTCACCAACATCATTGCCGCCATCATCATGTTCGCGCTCGGGTCGGGCCCCATCAAGGGCTTCGCGGTCGTGCTCACCATCGGCATCGTCACCAGCGTCTTCACGGCGGTTACGGTGACGCGCCTGTTCGCGGCGCTCTACCTGAAGCGGCAGGGCCAGCGCGGGCCGGGCCGCCGCGTGGAGGCGATCAACATATGAAGCTTCTGAAACTCGTCCCCGACAATACGAACATCGGCTTCGTCCGCTGGCGCTATTGGGGCGTCGGCCTCACGCTCGTTCTGATCGCGCTGTCGATCATCGGCCTGGCGACCAAGGGCCTGAATTACGGCGTCGACTTCGCTGGCGGGTTGAAGATGGAAGTCGGCTTCGACGAACCGGCCAATATCGATGATATTCGCGACCGCATCGGCGCGCTCGGGCTCGGCAGTGCGAACATCCAGGAATTCGGCGCGCCGGAAATCGTGTCCATCCGCCTGCCATTGGCGGCGAGCGAGGACCCGGACGCGGCGAAGGCGGTCGAGGCGCAAGTCATCGACGCGCTGGCGGCGGCATATCCCGACGTATCCTTGCGGAGTCAGGACGTCGTTTCCGGCAAGGTGTCCGGCGAGCTGATCCGCGACGGCACGCTCGCGGCGCTGCTCGCGATGGTGGGCGTCGCGGCGTATATCTGGCTGCGCTTCGAATGGCAGTTCGGCGTGGGCGCGCTCGTCGCCTTGGCACATGACGTCCTCATCGCGCTGGGCGTCTTTGCCTGGAGCGGGCTGGAATTCGACCTCAACATCATCGCCGCGCTTCTGACCATCATCGGCTATTCGCTGAACGACACCATCGTGAATTATGACCGGATCCGGGAGAACCTCAGAAAGTATCGCAAGATGCCGATGATCGAGCTTCTGGACCTTTCTATCAACGAGATGCTGGCGCGGACGGTGATGACGTCGCTGACCATGATCGTCGCCCTCGGCGCGCTGCTCGTGTTTGGCGGCGAAGTCCTGTTCGGCTTCACGCTCGCCATGCTGATCGGCGTCATCGTCGGCACCTACTCCTCGATCTACGTTGCGGGTCCGATCCTGATCTGGCTGGGCGTCGGCCCGGACAGTTTCCTGCCGGAAAGCGAGTCCGGGGCGGAACGCGTCAGCGCGCGGCCCTGACCGCCCATAATGGCGTTCGAGGAAATCGCCGGTCCCGCGGGCAGCCCGCGCATCACGGCGGTTCGCGGCGGCCGCTTCGTCGTCGGTGACGAGGCGCAGGAGGGCGGTTTCCTGATCTGGCCGGACGGCGTGACGCCTGTGACTGCGCGGACGGTCGATCAATTAGGTGAGAGCGATTTCGCGCCACTTTCTGGCCTCGACATACCGCGCGACGTCGTCCTGATCGGCAGCGGCGCCACGATGGCCTGGCCTGACACCGCATTGCTGAAGCATCTTCGCGACGAGGGGCTGGGACCGGAGGTCATGGATTCGCGCGCGGCGGCACGGACCTATAATCTGCTGCTCGCCGAGGAGCGCGCCGTCGCCGCGCTCATCCTGCCGCTGGAGTAAGAGGGAGCCGAGCCTGCAAGCCGGCTGCAGCGCGCCAAGGCGTGATCTCAAACCAGCCCTTGCAGATGATCGTACAGCGAACTCGTATTGGCATCCCAGGAGAAGGGCTGGGCGGCGACGCGGACGGCGTGGCGGTCGGGCGCCTTTGCGGCCACTTCGCGTACCGCCGTCGCGAAGCGCACCGGCGCGCTATCGGCCGGTAGCAGCATGCCGAGGCCGGCCGGGATCACTTCCTCCGCGCCGCCGACATTCGTGGTGATGACCGGCGTGCCACACGCCATCGCCTCCAGCCAGACATTGGCGAGGCCTTCGCTGGCGGACGCGTGCAGCAGCGCGGTTGCCGCACCCAGCCGCGCCGGGATCTGATCGTGCGGCAGGCGCCCGGCAAGGCTGACCCGGTCGCCGAGACGAAGCTGGGCGATCAGGCGCTCCAGCCGTCCGCGCTCCGGGCCGTCGCCGATGATGTCGAGGTCGTGTTCAGGCAGGTGCGGCATGGCCTTTATCAGAAGGTCGTGCCGCTTCAGCGCGATCAGATTGCCCATGGCCACCAGCCGCGGCCGGCCGGCCGGGCGCGTGGCGGGCGGTACGAAGCGGTCGAGGTCGATGCCGGTATAGTGTACCCGGATGCGTTCGGCCGGCAGCCCCATCTTCACCATGTCGCGCTTCAGCGCCTTCGAGACGGCGAGCATGCCGTTCGCGTGCCGGCCCGCGCCGATCATCTGGCGGCGCGCGCGATAACGCCGGCCCCACATGGTGATGTCCGAGCCCCGCGCCTTCACCGAATAGGGCAGCCCGAGCGCGCGCGATATGTCGAGGGCGGCGACGGCATCGGGAAAGAAGAATTCGCAGTCGATGACATCGAACGGCGTCGCCTGGTGCAGCGGCCGCACCATGTCGAGGACGGCCCTGGCGATCGCCGCGCCGTTCTTGCGCCAGCCGATCATCGGAACGCTCTCGAACCGGGGGTGATGTACCGTCACGCCGCCGCGCGTGGTTCGCGCCGGGACGTCCGCCAGCGCGCGAAACGGCATGCCGCGGGAGTCGACGCGGAATTTCGGGATCGGTGCCACGACCTCCAGATCGACATCGTTGCGCGCGGCCAGCCGTTCCGTCTGCCGCGCCACGAAGCTGCCGAGGCCTGGATTTACCGAATTGGGATAGAGCGTTGACAGGGTAAGCACGCGCAGCATGATCGCGGTCCTAGCGGGGGACCGGGCGGGTTGCCAGCGTAACGGAAATCATCGCGTCCCATCATTGTGGACAGCATGGGATGAACCTTGGCGATCACGGCCATGTGGGGTAGGCGGCGCAATATGATCAGGAACGACAATCTTTCGGGCGCCGGCCGCGGCGTCCTTTTGGCCGTGGCGCTCGGCCTCGGTCTCTCCGCATGCGCAGGTGGCGGCGACGATACGGTCGTCGACCGCAAATATGTCGCCCGCGACGTCGCGACGCTCTACACGTTCGGCAAGGATACGCTGCAGAAGCGCCGCTACAAGCAGGCCGCGGCGATCTTCGACGAGGTGGAGCGCCAGCATCCTTATTCCGCCTGGGCGCGCCGAGCGCAGCTGATGAGCGCGTTTTCCTATTATACCGCGCGGCAATATCCGGACGCGATCTCCGCGGCGCAGCGGTTCCTGTCGCTGCATCCCGGTAACAAGAGCGCGCCCTATGCCTATTATCTGATCGCGCTCAGCTATTATGAGCAGATCGAGGATGTCGAGCGCGACCAGCAGACGACGCAGCAGGCGCTGTCGTCGCTGACCGAGCTGATCCGGCGCTATCCGGAAAGCAAATATGCCGCCGACGCGCGGCTGAAAATCGACCTCGCCCGCGATCATCTGGCCGGCAAGGAAATGGA
>JBCCAC010000214.1:0-4738 GCA_039815015.1 Pseudomonadota bacterium
ATCGAGATCAACGCCGGGGCGGGTGGTACGGAATCCCAGGACTGGGCCGAAATGCTGCAGCGCATGTATGTCCGCTGGGGCGAGAAGCGCGGGCTGAAGGTCGACCTGATCGACCATCATGCCGGCGAACAGGCGGGCATCAAATCGGCCACCATCATGCTGAAGGGCCAGAACGCCTATGGCTATGCGAAGACGGAATCGGGCGTTCACCGCCTCGTGCGCATCAGCCCCTATGACAGCGCCGCGCGCCGTCACACCAGCTTCGCCAGCGTCTGGGTCTATCCGGTCGTCGACGAGGATATCGACATCGAGGTCTCGGACGCCGATCTGAAGATCGATACCTATCGCGCGTCGGGCGCGGGCGGTCAGCACGTGAACACGACGGATAGCGCGGTCAGGATCACGCACGTCCCGACCGGCATCGTGGTCGCGTGCCAGAACCAGCGCTCGCAGCACAAGAACCGCGCGCAGGCCATGCAGCAGCTGAAGGCCCGCCTTTATGAGGAAGAGCTGCGCAAGCGCGAGGAGGAGGCCAACGCCGCCAACGCCGCCAAGACCGATATCGGCTGGGGCCATCAAATCCGCAGCTATGTGATGCAGCCCTATCAGATGGTGAAGGACCTCCGGACCGGCGTCACCAAGGGCAATCCGGCGGCGGTCATGGACGGCGACCTCGACGAGTTCATGGCGGCGGCGCTGGCACAACGGGTGACGGGCGAGAGCGTCGAGGTGGAAGACGTAGAGTGACGTGCGGGGCATTTCGGGCGGGTTTGATGATGGCGGGGCTGTTTCAGCTAGCTGCGTGCGCGATGGACGAGACCGAAAGGGCGGTTGAGGCGGTCGTGCCGATCCCCGCATCCGACGAGGCATTCACGGCGCGCGGGATCGATCCGAATAGTCGTTATGGCGCGCTCTATCGCAGCTGGCTGGAACCGGTCGCTCCCTTCCGGATTGCCGGCCCGTTGCATTTCGTAGGCACGAAGGGCCTCGGCATGTTCTTTCTGCCGACCGAGGACGGGCATATCGTAATCGACGGTGGCCTGCCTGAAACGGGCACCATGGTTGCAGATTCGATTCGCCAGCTTGGCTATGATCCGGCGGATATTCGTATCCTTCTGAATACGCATGCGCATTTCGATCATTCCGGCGGGCTTGCGGAACTGAAGCGCCTGTCGGGCGCGACGTTGCTCGCTAGCGAGGGCGACCGGTCGGCGCTCGAAACCGGCACATATCTAGGATCGGAAGACGATGCGGCGCTCGCCGCGCCGCCGGTGGCGGTCGATCGGCTGTTGGCCGATGGCGACGTGGTGACGCTGGGGGGCATCAGTCTGACGGCGCATCTGACGCCGGGCCATTCACGTGGCTGCACGTCCTGGACGCTGGCGCTGGACGAAGGCGATGAGACCTATTCCGCGCTGATCCTCTGTTCCGTAACCGTCGCCGGCAACCGGCTGGTCGATCCACCACAATATGAGGGCATCGTAGAGGCCTACCGCACGACCTTCACCAAACTCCGCGACTGGCGACCAGACATCTTCCTTTCCAATCATAACGACGTTTACGGTCTTGTGGACAAGCGCGCGGCGCTGGCCGACGGCGATCCGCTTGCCTTCGTCGAACGTGCACGGTTCCCAGCCTATATTTCGCGCCTGGAGGCGGCCTTCGAAAGCACTCTTGCCGATCGCAAGGCGGCGGCAGGAGACGCTTCGGACTGATGCGTCCAGACTGACACCCCCCTCTTCCCCTCGGCCTGTCCGCGACTATCGTCACATCGCCGGGCGGATCACCGAGCAGTCGCGGCCGCAAGCGCAACCGATCGCGGAAATGCGCATTGATCCCGGGATGTCCGTACTCCCAGACCTTTCCCGCCGTCAGACCCGCGATGCCGCGCGTCTGGCCATTCAATCCGCCGTCGCTGCCGCGGCGATGTTCACGCTGATGAAGGCGCTCGGGCTGCCGGAGCGCTTCGTCGGCGTCCTGTCCGCCGTGATGGTGGTCCAGCCATCCGCCGGTGCCGCGATCGGCGAGGCGAAGGATCGTTTTCTGGCGACGATCGTCGGCGCGATCATCGGCATCATCTGCCTGGCGCTGCTACCGAGCGGCTACGGTACCGCGGCAGCGCTGGCGCTTTCCATGCTGGTGATGAACGCGATCGCCGGGTTTCGCGAGGAGTGGCGTTATGGCGTCGTGGCCGCGGTCGCACTGGCGCTCGGGTCGGAAACCGAAATTCTCCAGACCGCCTTCGACCGGTCGCTGGCGATCGGCGCCGGCGTCGTCGTCGGGGCTGCCGTTACCATGATCGTCTGGCCCGACCGGGCGGAGCAGCGGGCCATGCGTCATCTGCACAGCGCGCTCGACGCCTGTGCGACGTTCCTGTCAGGCTCGATCGCGCAGAATAGCGGCGAAACGCAGGATGTGGATGCGGCCCGGCGTTCCTATCTGACCGACGTCGGCACCGCGCGCGACGCACGAGATGCCGTCCGGTTCAAGGATACCAAGGACCTGTCCTGCCGGATCGACGCCATCGAGAAACTATGGACCGCCTCGGTCTTCGTACTGCGCATCGGTGAGGAGGCCGATCCGGCGAAGACGGCAGGACTGAGCGATCGCGTCGCGTCCATCCGGAAGGGCGCGGAAACCGCCGCGCGATCTCTCGCGGATGGACAGCAGGTCGATGCAGACATCATGGCGTCGCTGGAAGCGGATCTGGATGCGGCGCGCACGGCAGCGATCGAAGCGACTGACGACGGCACAAATGTCGACGTTACGGCGCGCAGCGCACTCGTTTTCGCGCTGGGCGAGATCGTCGATGCGCTGTCGGCATATGATGCGTGCGACGGCGAGGAGGCGGCCTGATCGCCGCTTTACGAGGAGCGGCGGTGCGTAATCCGCTCGCGCATCTGTCCCAATAGACCGCGGAGCAATTTGCGGCGTTTGAACGTCTCGAACATCTGATCCGGTCCCTCCGGATCGAGGATCTGATTGTCGGCCACGAATTCGTGCACGGCGTCCAGATCGGGAATGGTGTAGGGCTCCAGGGTTCGACGCCCGTCGCCGACAGGATGGCGCAGCGCTTCGATCGTGTCGATCAGGGAGCCGCTTTCCCGCAAGGCCGCGTCGACATCCGCCGGGCGCATGTCCAGATGCTCGCCGATCAGGTCGGTCAGGATCGCGCGGATTTGGTCCTCATACCCATGATTGGCCGGACGGGCGCCGTCGAACACGACATCGCATTCGGTATCGAGCCGCATCGATCGATTGTTGAGGTTCGAAGAGCCGATGCGGACGATGCGATCGTCGACGATGAAGATCTTCGCGTGAACGTAAATTTCCGCGCCGGCGGCGGTGACCGGATGATAAATTTTAAGCCTGTGGCCGCCGGTGCCCTGCGACAGCGCCTCGAACAGCCGCGCACGGGCGCTGTCCATGGCGATCGGTTCCAGCCAGCCCTCCGCAGAGCGTGGATTGACGATGACGATTTCAGGCCCGTTCGGTTCGTCCAGCCGTTCCGCCATGGCCCGCGCGATGGCATGCGACGCGAAATACTGGCTTTCGGCATAGATATAGCGCTCGGCGGCTTCGATCTGGGCGATGTAGAGCGCTTCGATTTCGTGAACGGCCTGCCAGTCGGGCATGTCGGGCAGGGTGCGGGCGATCCCGATATCGACGTCGCGAAACTGCGGTTCCAGATCGTCCGGCCAGCAATCATTCTCGTCCGCCACTTCCGGAAGGTCGCCGCCGCCGGCATGTCGCCAGCGCAGGCGAACGACGTCGCCGAGAGCGCGGGCGACATCGCCATGGAGTGCGCAGGTCGCGTCGTGCCAAGGACCATAGGGCTGTCCGCTCGGCCGCGTCCGGCGCGGTTCGTCATCGTCATGCGCACGCGTGTCCCAGCGGTCCGCGGTCATGTCGATACCGCCGCAAAAGGCCAGGCTGTCGTCGATAACGACGATCTTCTGATGGTGGCTGGACCCGGACGGATGCCGCCCGTCCAGACGCAGGTGAATGCGTGGATGAAAAAACCACTTTATCAGCGTCAGGATCGTCGAGCCGCGAACCAGGATTTTCCACGCCCCGAACCGCCAGCGCAGCAGGTAGATATCGAGCCGCGGATTTTCCTTCACCAGCCGGTAGATGAAGTCGCCCAGCGTCTCGTCCGGCATATCGTCGTGGCCGGGCGTCAGCCGGATGCGCGCATCGAAATCCCATCCCACCATCATGATGGAATCGCGCGCCTTCGCCATGGCTGTGGCCGCGGCGCGGAAATAATTGTCGGCATCAACAATCAGAGCGGCGCGGTCGGCGGTTTCGATCCGCCAGCAGGCTTCGCCTTGCGTGAGCATTGAACGACGACTCTCTTCGATGAATGGCCTGCGTTCACGCTTGCGCGGCGTCGCTGTCAACCGATGTGATCTGGTCCGAAGATGCGATAAGAAAGAATTTCGTCAAATTAAGATCACCAGAATTCTACGATTGTTTTCATCCGACACCGACAATGCGCGCGTAAATAGAGACGTTTTCAGAAATTTAACAAAACAAGTGTATGAGAACATAGATAAAAAACGAGATATTATTAAATTTCAGGTGATAAGATTTTCTTAAACGACATAGCGCTACCGGCGCCGGCAAGTCTCAACGCTGCCGAAAGCTGGTTTATATGATTACTTCGACAAAACGAGCTGCTTTAACGTAGGCGGCGATCAGCCTGTTTTGCAGCTGCGGCGTTTGCACGGAGGTA
>JBCCAC010000278.1:0-3846 GCA_039815015.1 Pseudomonadota bacterium
ATAGGATGATTACACTGCCAAATATGCCACCGCCGTGCGCTTCCCACATCAAACCGCATGCCGCGCGCACGGCGCGTCATTCGTGTGACTTTGGTGTGACCTACAGCGTGACGCCGGCCCGATGAGTGCGCTGGAAACCGAGCGCTTCGACGCATCCGACGGGGTATCGCTCGCCTGGCATGAAACCGGGCCGGCGGACGGGCGGCCGCTCCTTCTGCTGCACGGTCTCTTTTCCAACGCCCGCATGAACTGGGTGAAGTTCGGCACGGCGGACCGGCTGGCGGCGGCCGGGCACCGGGTGAAGATGCTCGACTTCCGTGCCCATGGCGACTCCGCCGCGCCGACCGACCCGGCGCTCTATCCGAAGGACGTGATGATCCGCGATGTCCTCGAATGGATCGCGCATATCGGCGTCGATGATTACGATCTTGCGGGTTTCTCCCTCGGCGGCCGCGGCGCGGCGCTGACCGTCCTCGCCGGCGCGACGCCACGCCGGCTCGCCGTCTGCGGCATGGGGCTGAAGGGGCTCGTCGATCAGGCGCGCGGCACGGCCTGGTTTATCGATGTCGTCCGGAATGCGGGCCGGCACGACAAGGGTAGCGAGGAATATTTCGCCGTCCAGTTCATGAAGACGAACGGCGTCGATCCCGCCGCGGTGGTGCCGCTCCTGCAGGCGCAGACCGACGCGACACCGGACGCGATCGCCGCCATCGATATCCCGACGCTCGTCCTCTGCGGTGCCGAAGATCAGTATAATGCGGAGGCGCGGAAACTCGCCGAGCTGATGCCCACCGCCCGCTTTGCGGACATGCCGGGCACGCACATGTCCTGCGTCACCAAGCCGGAGCTTGGCGAGCGGCTCGCCGCCTTTCTCGCCGCTTGACGCCGGCCATTCCCGGTCGCCAGAACGGCGGCAATCGAAATATCATCCTTGGGGTCATCCAGAATATGCACAGACGTTCCACCATCGCCGCGCTCGCCACGATCAGCCTCGCCGCCTGCGCGGCCGCCACGGCGCAGACAGGTCAGGCGGACGCGAATGCGGGGCAGCGCGACCGGCAGGTTTCCGCCGAACCCGCGCCCACCGCTGCAGATGCTGCCGCCTTCGTCGAGCGGGCGGAATCGAGGCTTGCCGATCTGTCCGTTGAGGCCGGCCAGGCGTTCTGGGTCAATTCGACCTACATCAACGCCGATACCGACGCGATCGCGGCCAGGGTCGGCGCGAAGGTAACGAAAGCGCAGGTGGAACTCGCCAATGAAGCGGCGAAATACGCGAATGTTCAGGGGCTCGATTACGATACGGCCCGCAAGCTCACCATGCTGCGCCAGTCGATCGTCGCGCCGGCCCCGAACGCCGCCGGCGCCGCCGATGAACTGTCGAAGCTCCTGACCGGCCTCAACTCGCAGTACGGCAAGGGCAAGGGCACCTACAAGGGTGAGGAAACGCGCGGCAATGATCTGGAGGCCCTGATGGGCACCGAGCGCGATCCCGCTCTTCTCGAAGAGATGTGGACCTCCTGGCACCGCGTCGGCGCGCCGATGAAGGCGGATTATGAGCGCTTCGTCGAGATTTCGAACGAAGGCGCGCGCGAACTCGGTTTTGCGGACACCGGCGCCATGTGGCGTTCCGGCTATGACATGGACCCCGACGCCTTCGCTGCGCTGGTCGACAGGAACTGGGCGGAGGTGAAGCCGCTCTACGACCAGCTGCACTGCTATACGCGCACGAAGCTCAATGAGAAATATGGCGACGACATCCAGCCCGCGACGGGGCCGATCCGTGCCGATCTCCTCGGCAATATGTGGGCGCAGGAATGGGGCAATATCTACGACATCGTCGCGCCGGCGGGGGCTGGCGACGTCGGCTATGACCTGACCGAGCTTCTGACCACGAAGGACTACACGCCGCTGAAGATCGTGCAGACGGGCGAGACCTTCTTCTCATCTCTCGGCTTCGCGCCGCTGCCGGAAAGCTTTTACGAGCGCAGCCAGATCACGGCGCCCGCGGACCGGGAGGTCGTCTGTCACGCTTCGGCTTGGAACATCGACAATATCGACGATCTGCGTATCAAGATGTGCACGAAGGTGAATGCGGGCGACTTCGTCACCGTCCACCACGAGCTGGGCCATAATTATTACCAGCGGGCGTACAATCAGCAGCCGTTCCTCTACAAGAACAGCGCCAATGACGGGTTCCACGAGGCCATTGGCGACATGATCGCGCTGTCGGTGACGCCGGATTATCTCGTCGGCATCGACCTCCTCGACCCGGCGGCCGTTCCGGACGAAACCAAGGACATCGGCCTGCTCCTGCGACAGGCGATGGACAAGATCGCGTTCCTGCCCTTCGGCCTGATGGTCGACAAATGGCGCTGGCAGGTCTTTTCCGGCGAGGTGACGCCGGACGAATATACGCCGGCCTGGACGGCGCTCCGCACCGAATATCAGGGCATCGTGCCGCCGGGCGGGACCGAGCGTCCGGCCGACGCGTTCGATCCGGGGGCCAAATATCACATCCCGGGCAACACGCCCTATTCGCGCTATTTTCTCGCGCGTCTGCTGCAGTTCCAGTTCCACAAGGCGGCGTGCGAGCAGGCGGGCTGGGACGGGCCGCTGCACCGCTGCTCCATCCACGGCAATGAAGCGGTCGGTCAGCGGCTGAACGCGATGCTGGCGATGGGGTCCAGCCGGCCCTGGCCGGACGCGCTCGAAACCTTCACCGGCAGCCGCGACATGTCGGGCGACGCGCTCGTCGCCTATTTCGCGCCGCTGAAGACGTGGCTCGAAGAGCAGAATGAGGGCAAACAATGCGGCTGGTAATCGGACTCATCGCAGCGGCGCTGGCGGCATCGCCCGTCACCGCACAGACCATTCCTGAAGGCATGACGCTCCTGCAGGTGCAGGCGAGCGGCGAGGCCCGGGTCGCCCCCGACCTCGCCACCTTCGACATCGGCATCACGACGACCGGCGAAACGGCCAAGGCGGCCATCGACGGCAACAGTCGCGTCGCCGTCCGCATTCGCGACGCGCTGGAGAAGGAGGGGGTCGAGGCGCGCGACATCCAGACCCGTTCGGTCAACGTCTCGCCCCGCTTCGCCAGCCGCGAGCGCGGCGGCATTCCGACCATCGAGGGCTATGTCGCGAACAATAGCGTCGCCGTCAGGATGCGCGACCTCGACCGCGCGCCGACCATCGTCGACGCGCTGTTCGCCGCCGGCGCGAACAACGTAAACGGCCCGCGTCTGACCCTGGAGGACGATAGTGAGGCACTTGCTGCCGCACGTCTGGACGCGGTGCGGAACGCCCGCGCCGAGGCGGATGCCTATGCCGCCGCGCTCGGCATGCGCATGGTCCGTGTGATCCGGGTCAGCGACAGCGGCCCCGGCCAGTATGACGGTCCGCGTCCCATCATCCAGACGCAGTCGAGAGCGATGGATTTCGCCGAATCCGCGCCGTCCCCGCCCATCGCCGGCGGCGAACTGACGTCCCGCGCCCAGATCTGGATCGACTATCTGATCGCGCCGGGCGGCTGACGTTTGGGCTTAGCCGAGCTGTCCCAGCATGTGCTCCGCGCTGGAAACCCGGAAGTCGCCCGGCGCTTCGACGTTCAGTTCGGCGACTTGGCCGTCCTTTACCAGCATGGAATAACGCTGCGAGCGCTTGCCCATGCCGAAGCCGGAGGCGTCCATCGTCAGGCCGATGGCGTCGGCGAAATCGCCATTGCCGTCGGCGAGCATGGTGACCTTGCCGTCGGTCGAGGCGCCCTTGCCCCAGGCGTCCATGACGAAGGTATCGTTGACGCTGACGCAGGCGATCTCGTCGACGCCCTTGGCTTTCAGATCGTCC
>JBCCAC010000132.1:0-6827 GCA_039815015.1 Pseudomonadota bacterium
ACGAGCCGATGGTGGCGACGACCAGCTGCCGATCGGTCTCCGCTTCCAGCTGGGCGAGCTGCCGTGTCAGATCGAGTTCCGCCTGACGTGACAGGATGTTGGCGGCATCGACGACGCGCCCGGTCAGGGCCGGGAATTCCTGCGCCGAGGCGGCCCCGGTGCCGATGCCAGTGGCCGTACCGATAATAAGAACCGCCACGAGCACACCGAGCAGACGCCCGTCGCGGAACAGGGCGATGATCCGTATGGCGTCATGACGCATGGATCGCGTCCCAGCTGTCGGCGCGGATCAGAATTCGACCGTCGGCGCTTCCTCGGCGCCGGCGGTCGTCGCTTCAAACGTTTCCATCGGCTCCGCGCCGTAGATGAAACGCGCGGCAATCAGGCTGGGAAAGGTTCTGACCTCCGTATTATAAGCCTGCACGGCGGCGTTATAGTCGCGGCGGGCGATACCGATGCGGTTTTCCGTGCCCTCCAGCTGCGTCTGCAGCATCAGGAAATTCTCGTTCGATTTCAGCTCGGGATAGCGCTCGACGGTCACGAGCAGACGACTGAGCGCGGAGGACAGCTGCCCCTGCGCCTGTTCGAACGCGGCCACCTTCGCCGGATCGGTCAGATCGTCGGCGCTCAGCGTCGTTTGCGTCGCCGAGGCGCGGGCCCGGGTGACGGATTCCAGAACCTCCTGCTCCTGTTCGGCAAAGCCCTTGGCCGTCGCCACCAGATTGGGGATGAGGTCGGCCCGGCGCTGATAATTATTTTCGACATCGGCCCAGCGCGCCTTCGCCTCTTCTTCGGCCGTCGGGACGGAATTGATGCCGCAGGCGGACAGCGCGGTCGCGGCGACGGCGGCGAACAGGAATTTGCGCATGGATCGGAACCCCCTTCATCCATTGTCTTAGACGGGTAACACAGAGCGTATATCGCGGATTTGCGGGCGGCGCGCAATGGTCCACCCGCAAAATGTGTCGATCGCTGATCTATTCGGCCGCGATGCTCAGGGCGGCCTCGGCGCCCTGCGGCCCGCGGATCAGAACGCCCGGACGATTGCCGGTGGGCTTGCCGTCCTCGAACGTCACCACGCCCGACTTGATGGTGTGCCGATAGCCTGACGCGCGCTGCAAGAGGCGCTTGCCGCCTGCGGGCAGGTCGAAGGCGAGCCAGGGCTTGCCGAGCGCGATCTCGTCCATGTCGATGATGTTGATATCGGCGAGCATCCCGGCCGCCAGCGTGCCGCGATCGTGGAGACCATAGAGGCGCGCCGTATCCCGCGCCTGCTTCTGGATCGCCAGTTCCAGCGGGATCGTCCCGCGCGTCCGGTTCCTGACCCAGTGTTCCAGGAGGAAGGTCGGGGAGGCCGCGTCGCAGATCGTACCGCAGTGGGCGCCGCCGTCCGACAGCGAAATGACGCAATCCCCGCGTTCGAGCAGCGGCTTCACGAAATCGAGATTGCCCTCCGCATAGTTGAGGATGGGGAGGTAGATGAACCCCGTGCCGTCGTCCTGCATCAGAAGGTCGTAGGCATAATCGGCCGGCGATTGCCCGGCCGCCGTCGCCAGCGCCGCGATCGAGCGGTCGGCCTGCGGCTCGTAGTCGAAGCCCTCGTCCATGAGATATTGCAGCGCCCAGCCGTCGGTCACCGCCATCAGCACGGGCAGGATATCGGTCTGCTCCGGCGGATAGACGCTGTCCTCACCGATCAGCCGCCGACGGAATTCCGGATCCTTCAGCCGCGCCAGCTGATCCGGCCAGGCCAGGTCCTCAATCTCCGTCCAGGCCGGTTTCAGCCGGAACGGGTTTACCGTCCCGCGCCAGGTCATCAGGACTCCATTGCCGCGCAACGCGATCTGCGCGACGATATTGGCGCCTTTCGCATTCTCGGCCGTCATGGTGTCGATCTGCTCGTCCAGCGGCAGTTCCTTGGCGATCGACTGCAGCGCCGCGAAGGTCACGGGCAGGCCGGTTTCCCGGCTCAGATCGCCCATCCAGTCGAATTCGTTCCAGTCGCGTTTCAGGTCCGACGCCATTTCGAAGACGCCGTGTCCCACGCGGCCCATGGCACGGCCGATGCCGATCAGTTCCTCTTTGGTCGCCGTCGTGCCCGGCACCAGCTCGCCATCGACGCTCTTATGGAGCACGGTACGAGAGGTGGAAAAGCCGAGCGCGCCGGCTCGCAGGCCTTCCTCGACGATCGCCGACATCTGCGCGATATCGGTCTCGGTGGGCGCTTCGTTGGCCGCGCCGCGTTCGCCCATGACATACGCCCTCACGGCCCCGTGCGGCACATGCGTGGCGATATCGACGGTCCGCGGCAGCGCCTCCAGGGCGTCCATATATTCCGGGAACGTTTCCCAGTTCCACGTCATCCCTTCGGCCAGCGCGGTACCGGGAATATCCTCCACACCTTCCATCAGGCCGATCAGCCAGTCGTGCCGATCGGGCTTTGCCGGCGCAAAGCCGACGCCGCAATTGCCCATAACCACAGTGGTTACACCATGCCATGACGAAGGTGCCATTTCGGCATCCCAGGTCGCCTGGCCGTCATAATGCGTGTGTATGTCGACGAAGCCCGGCGCGACGATCAAGCCCTTGGCATCGATTTCCCGCCGTCCTTTGGCGCTGATATCGCCGACCGCACTGATCCGGTCGCCGTCGATCGCAACGTCGCCGGTAAAGGGCGCGCCGCCATTACCATCGACGATGCTTCCCCCGCGGATGACGATGTCGTGCATGATCCTCTCCCTTTAAAAGGAGAGGCGAATGTCGCGTGCCTTTGCGGGCAGGGTCAAGCGCGTGATATGATAGGGGCGAGACCCTTCGGGAGGATATCCATGCTCAGACCTCTGCTTTGTGCAAGTGCGCTCGCCATTGCCGCGCCGGCCCACGCGAAAACCATCGATGTTCAGCCCTCGGATAATGATCAGGAAGCGATCCAGCTCGCGCTTCTCGATGCCCAGCCGGGCGATACCGTCCATATCCGCGCCGGGACCTATGCGCTCAGCGATGGTCTTTCGCTCGACGTCGACGGCGTCACCATTCGCGGTGACGGACCGGCGGCGACGATCCTCAGCTTCAAGGGGCAGACCGGCGCCGGCGAAGGGCTGCTCGTCACCTCCGACCGCGTGCTGATGACCGGCTTCGCCATCGAGGACACGCGCGGCGATGCCATCAAGGCGAAGGGCGTCGACCGGATCACCTTCGACGACGTTCGCGCCGAATGGACGAACGGCCCGGACGCCGAGAATGGCGCCTACGGTCTCTATCCGGTGGAATCGACCAATATTCTCATCATGAACAGCGAGGTCATCGCCGCCTCCGACGCCGGCATCTATGTCGGCCAGTCCGACAATATCGTTGTGCGCGACAACCGCGTCCACATGAACGTCGCCGGCATCGAGATCGAGAATTCGACCAATGCCGAGGTCCACGACAATCATGCCTGGGGCAATACGGCCGGGGTTCTCGTCTTCGACCTGCCCAACCTGCCCAAGATGGGCGGTCATTCGACGGTCGTGCGCGACAATGTCATCGTCGCCAACAACACGCCGAACTTTGCAGCGCCTGGCAATATCGTCGCGGGCGTGCCGGCGGGCACCGGCGTCATCGTCATGGCCAATCGCAACGTTCATGTGGTCGACAATTTCTTCGACGGCCATGCCTCCGCGCAGGTGATGGTCGTCGGCTATTCGCAGCCGTTCGAGGATGCGGACTATAATCCGCTGCCGCGCGACATCGTCGTCGCGGACAATATTTTCGGCCGCGGCGGCGACGATCCGCAGTTTGAAGGCGGTGCAGAGCTGGCCGCGGCGGTCGGTGGCCGCATCCCGCCCATCATGTGGGACGGCGCGGCGGCATATCTGCGCGACGGTGCCCTCGTCGAAGAGCCTGTGGTCATGCACTTCGATATGCCGGCGCTCACGCTCGGTCTCGCCAAGGCCGGCGACGCGCCTGCCAGCGGCACGCCCGGCATGGCGCCGACGACCGACGGCAAGGCGATCCCCCGTCCCGATCCGATCGTGATGCCGGCGGACCAGCCCGGCGTGGCGCCGGCGGACATCGCCATGGCGACGGGCAACTAGGTAGGGAAGAGGCCAGGATCCGAAGAGAATGACGCCGCGGTACAATGATGAGGGCCATCGCTCCGAAAGACGAGGTTTCCGCTTCGTCGCCGGTGTGCTCGGCCTCGCCCTCATGTCCGCCGCGCCGTCATCTGTCGTCGATGACGCGGTTCTGACCGCGGAACGACCGCCGATGCATTTTGCCGATTTTGGCTTCTTTCTAGATACCGGCGCGACCCGGCCCGCGCCGCGTGTTACGGGATACGGCCTGAATTCGGCCCTGTTTTCGGATCATGCCGACAAGGCCCGCTACATCTACGTGCCGCCGGGCGATACGCTGCGTTACGATGGCGAGGGATTGCTGCAATTTCCCGTCGGCAGCGCGATGGTGAAGCATTTCGGCTTTACCCGTACCGACGGGTCGCTCGACCTCATCGAAAGCCGTGTTCTCGTCAAAACCGCGGCGGGCTGGGCCGCCTATCCCTATGTGTGGAATGCCGACGACAGCGACGCGGTGCTGAAACGCGCCGGCGCGCGTCTGAAGGTCGCCGGCCATGATGCCGACGGCGCGCCGCTGGCGCTCGACTGGCGCGTCCCGAACGTCAACCAGTGCAAGGGCTGCCACGCCGTCGCCGGTGAACTCATGCCCATCGGACCGAAGGCGCGCAATCTGAACGGTTCGTTTGCGGGTGAGAACAACCTCGCGCGCCTCACACGTCTCGGTCTCCTGACCGGCGTCCCGCAGAATGTGCCGGCCATGCCCGACTGGCACGACGAGGCCGCGTCCATCGACGCCCGCGCCCGCGCCTATCTCGACGTCAATTGCGGCCACTGCCACAACCCGGCCGGCCCGGCCTCCAACAGCGGCCTCAACCTCACCTGGGAAACCGTCTCCGGCCCCGAACTCGGCATCAACAAGGCGCCCGTGGCGGCGGGCCGAGGCTCGGGCGGCCGCCACGTCGCCATCGCGCCGGGCGATCCCGACGGCTCCATCCTCCTTTACCGCATGGACTCCACCGAAGCCGGGGTCATGATGCCGGAACTTGCCCGAACACAGCGCGACGGCGCGGCCGTCGATTTGATCCGGGAATGGATCGGGAGTTTAGAATGAACATACACGCCACATCTCCGCGCGAGGAATCCGCCGCCGCCCGCATCGACCGGATGCCGAAGATCGTCACGGGCGACGATTATGTCGACAGCCTTCGCGGCCGCGACCTCGCCGTCTGGCTGTTCGGGAACCATGTCGACGAACCGGTCGACAATCCGATGATCCGGCCGTCGATCAATGCGCTGAAGGCCACCTACGACCTCGCCGAAAGCGATCCGGAGCTCGCGACCGAATGGTCGGACATCGCCCGTGTGCGCGTCAACCGGTTCCTTCACGTTCCGACCGCGCCGGAGCAGCTGGTCATGAAGAACCGCATGCAGAGGCGGCTCGGCCAGCTGACGGGCACCTGTTTCCAGCGCTGCGCCGGGCTCGACACCGTGTCCGTGCTCCACTCGATCACCTATGACATCGATCAGAAGCACGGGACGCCCTATCACGGGCGCTTCCTCGCCTTTCTGAAAAAGGCGCAGGAAAACAACATCATCATCGGTGCCGGCATGACCGATCCGAAGGGCGACCGGTCGAAGCGTCCGCACGAGCAGGCCGATCCCGACATGTTCCTGCACGTCACGAAACGCACGGAGCGCGGTCTCTATATCAAGGGCGCGAAGGCGCACATGACGGGCGGGCTGAACTCGCACTGGATCGCGGTCATGCCGACCATGAACCTGGGGCCGGAGGACCGGGACTATGCCGTCGTCGCGCTGGTTCCGGTCGATGCGGACGGCATCAGCTTCGTCTACGGCCGCCAGTCCTGCGACCTGCGCGCGTTCGAGGCGGGCGACATCGACAAGGGCAATGCGAAGTTCGGCGGGCAGGAGACGCTCACTGTCTTCGAGGACGTGTTCGTCCCCTGGGAGCACGTGCTGATGGACGGCGAATATGAATTCGCGCAGGAGATGGTCGGCCGGTTCACCGCCTATCACCGCGCCTCCTATGTCTGCAAAACCGGCCTCGGCGACGTCATGGTCGGCGCCGCGGCTGCGATCGCGGACATGAACGGTGCGGAAAAGGCAAGCCATATCAAGGATAAGCTCGTCGAGATGGTGCACCTCAACGAGACCATCTTCTCCTCCGGCATCGCCTCCAGCCACGAGGCGAAGCCGCTGCCGTCGGGCGCCGTGATGAACGATGCGATGCTGTCCAACGTCTGCAAGCACAACGTCACGCGCTTCCCCTACGAACTGTCCCGTCTGGCGCAGGACATCGCGGGCGGCATCGTCGTGACGATGCCGTCCGAGGCCGATTTCGAGCACGAGATCGCCGGCCCCATCCTGAAGAAATATCTGAAGGGCAAGGACGACGTCCCCGTCGAACACCGCCAGCGCATGCTCCGCCTCATCGAGAACATGACGCTCGGGCGGAACGCCGTCGGTTACCTCACCGAAAGCCTGCACGGCGCCGGCAGCCCGCAGGCCCAGCGCATTCAGATCGCGCGTCAGATGGACGTCGAGACGAAGATGGGCCTGGCAAAGGATCTGGCGGGGATCGAGGACTGAACGGCTGCCCAGGCGCGGCGCCGGTGAAATTGGCAATTATCGGTGCGGCCGGGCGCAGCGGTTCACATCTCCTTCGTCAGGCCGTGGCAGACGGACATAAGGTGCGAGCTTTCGCACGATCCGAGGAAGCCGTCCGCCGCGCTGCACCGGATGTAAATCGTC
>JBCCAC010000053.1:0-10057 GCA_039815015.1 Pseudomonadota bacterium
CGCGGCGGTGGACGCCTGGCTTAGCGATCCGGCGACGCCCGCCGGCTGGGACGATACGCTGGTCATCGTGACCGCCGATCACGATCACCTCCTGATGGGACCGGATGCAAGCGTTCCGTTTCAGTCCGTAACGGACGCCGGACGGGGCCGATTGCCGGGGCATAGCTGGTTTTCAGGCAGCCATTCCAATCAATTGGTGCCGCTGTACGCGCGCGGTCCGGGTACCGAAGAGATTATCGCGCTGGCCGATGAAGAGGACCGTGTGGCGGGCGTCGACGGCATCGTTCGCGGGCGTGGCCGCTATCTGCAGCAGCCGGAGTTGGGCACTGTGATCCTGGAATTCATGACACCCTGAGCGCGAACGTGTGCGAACCCGGGCGAAGGGCGGACCTTTCGGCGTCTCAAGCGTTCTTAACCCTGAAACCGGGAAGAAGAGGGAACGCTCATGTCCGATAATGTCTATGCCGTCACCGAAATCGTCGGCACCTCGAAGACCAATGTCGACGACGCCATTCGAGGGGCCGTCGCGCGCGCATCGAAAACGCTCAAGAATCTCGACTGGTTCGAAATGACCGGCGTTCGCGGCCATATCGTCGATGGCGAGGTCGCGCATTTTCAGGTTACCGTGAAGATCGGTTTCCGACACGAGGGCTAATCGGCCGCAAAATCACTGACATCTCGTCCCCTCAACGACTTTGCAGCGTCAGGGCAGGTCGTTAGGGTGATGCGCGATGGCCACGAACATGAAGCAGCAGGCATTTGCCGAATCCCCGTCGGCGATGTCCGAAGAAGAGCGCCTGCGCGTTCTGGAATCGCTCGCCGTTCTCGATACCGAGGACGAGCCGTTGACGGATTCAGTGGCGCGGGCGGCGTCGCACGCCTTTGCGACGCCGATGGCAACCGTGTCGTTGGTCGCGCGCGACCGGCAATGGTACAAGGCGGTGGTCGGTCTGACGGAACGCGGCAGCGCGCGCGATATTTCTTTCTGCACGCACGCCATTGAATCTCCTGACGAAGTCATGGTCGTTACCGATGCGTTGAGCGACGAACGGTTTCGCGACAATCCGCACGTCACCGGCCCGGCGAACATCCGCTTTTACGCCGGTGCGCCGATCATCGTTCGGGGTCACGCCATCGGCAGCCTCTGCGTACTCGACACGGTCGCGCGGCCCGACATCGGCGACAATCAGCTCGCCCTGCTGCGTGAATTGTCGAAGGTAGTCGCCATCGGCCTCGAAACCCGGGTCTTGCGCGCCCATGCCGAACATCTGGAGGCCGAGCAGCGCGTGGCGAAAGCCAGGATCGCCATCGCGCTCGATGCCGCCGACATGACCGTCTGGTCATGGACGATGAAAGACGACATGATCGTCAATTACGGTCGCGGCGGCGCGGACGACATTGCGGTGGCCGCGCCGCTCGACGTGTTCCTAGCCGCGATCGTACCTGAAGACCGACCGGCAATGGACATGGTGGTCAATGCGGCCCGCAGCAGTCGAAAGGAATACCGCGCCGAGTATCGGCTGATTGAGGATCCGGACACTTGGTGGCTGGCGGTCGGCAAGCCGCTGGAGGATAAAGCCAGCGGTAAGGTGCAGCAGGTCACCGGCATTCAGGCGAACATCACGCAGCAGAAACAGCATGATGAAATCCTGGAGACGACGGCGCAGGAAATGCGCCACCGCATCAACAATCTGATCGGCCTGGCCGACGCGCTGGCAGGCCGGACCGCGCGCGAGGTCGAGGACAAGAACGAGTTCATCGAACTCTATCGCTCGCGGCTGCAGGCGCTGGCGCGAACGCAGAAGATGCTGCTGTCGGGCGAAGGCCGCGCCGATCTGACGAGGCTTGTCGAGGCGGTCGTCGAACCGTTCCGGCGCAAGGACCGGTCCGTCATCGACATCGACCTGCCGGCCGTCGAGGTCACGAACGCGCTCACGCAGGTCATGACGCTGGTGTTTCACGAACTGACCACCAATGCTATGAAATACGGTGCGCTGCGCTGGGCGGATGGTGAGGTCAAGGTGACCGGGTCGGTCAATGGCCGCCATCTGCGTCTGCGCTGGGCCGAGCGGCCGAACATCGCCGGCAGCGGCGCGCCGCTGGAGGATTATGTCGAGATCGCGTCTTCCGGCCGCGGCAAGTCGATCGTCGACCGTATGGTGAAGGCACAGGGCGGCACGATCGATTTCGATTTTTCCGGTGACGGGGTCGACGTCCGTCTCGACCTGCCGCTCGACTGACATCACCCCTATCGCTAGAGCCGAGTCATGTCCGAACCCGAAGAACCGTCGAGCGTAAATACCCTTTTGGATCAGGTGGAGGACGTCGTTCTGACGCGGCCGAAATCTGCGCTCAGAAGGTTCCTGAAGACCGAATCCGCCGGTGGCATTGTCTTGATGGTCGCCGCGGCGCTCGCCATTCTCGTCGCGAATTCGCCCTTTGCCGAAGACTATTTCCACATGCTGGAAAGCTATGTCGGCGGGTTTTCCTACATTCCGCGCGGCGAGAGCGAAGGGGTGATGTTCAAGGGCCTATCCGTCGAACACTGGATCAACGATGGCCTGATGGCGATCTTCTTTCTGTTCGTCGGGCTGGAAGTGAAACGCGAGATGCTGGACGGTCAGCTCTCCACCTGGGAACGGCGTATCCTGCCCGGCGCGGCCGCGCTTGGCGGTATGGCGGCCCCGGCGATCATCTTCGCCGTCCTCAACTGGAACGAGCCCACCCTGCGCGGCTGGGCCATTCCGGCAGCGACCGATATCGCGTTCGCTCTGGGCGTCCTCGCGCTTCTCGGCAAGCGCGTGCCGGGCAGCCTGAAGGTATTTCTGACTGCAGTCGCGATCATCGACGATCTGGGCGCGATCGTCATCATCGCCCTGTTCTATACGGCGAGCCTGAACGTCCTCGCGCTCGTCATGGCGGTGCTCCTAATCGGCGTTCTGGCATATCTGAACCGGCAGCACGTCAACAGCCTGTGGCCCTATCTCATCATCGGCCTGATCGTCTGGGTGCTGACGCTGATCAGCGGTGTTCACGCGACGCTCGCCGGCGTCGCGGTCGCGCTCACCATCCCGCTGACGCCCGCGCCGGGGACGCCCGACGATGCGCACTCGCCGCTGCATAGGCTGGAACATGCGATCGCCCCGTATGTGGCGTTTCTCATCGTGCCCGTGTTCGGGTTCGCGAATGCCGGCCTGAGTTTCGCCGGCCTGCAGATGAAGATGCTGGTCGATCCGCTGGTCCTCGGCATCGTCTTCGGCCTGTTCGTCGGCAAGCAGATCGGCGTCTTCGGCGTGATGTGGATCCTCGAGAAGATGCGCATCATCAACTATCCGGTGAACGCGTCCGTCATGCAGGTCTACGGTGTCGCGCTGCTTTGCGGCATCGGCTTCACGATGAGCCTGTTCATCGGCAATCTGGCCTTCACCGATTCCTACTATATCAACGAGGTGAAGATCGGGGTCCTGGGCGGATCGCTCCTGTCGGGCATCGTCGGCGCGATCGTGCTGTCGATCGCCAAGCCGGAGAACCACAGGATCGAGGACGAGGTGAGCGCGGAGGCGGCCGCAGCGGAGTAGGGAAATTTTGGGACGCAATACTGTTTCCATTTGAAGTTTTATATTCTGGTTTGAGCAGAACAGGATCGATCATAAAGTGCGATACCAAAATAATTCGAGCATACAAAATTCATAATAAGTAGTAGTAATTTTATCAAAAGTTCTGAAATTTTTCTTTGATTGCGGTAAATTGGTTGCGAAGCCGTTTCTACGAAAGCGAGGAATTATTTTTATCATATAGTGTTGGTGTCGCTACACTGGCGATAAATTATGAGAAGCTAAGCGGAGTTTGTGTCATGACTAAGAAAGTATCGCGTCCGTTTCTGCGTATCTTAATTGCTGGAGGAATCGCATCGGCATTGGCAGTTCCTGCGAATGCTGGATTTTTCGACTTTTTGCAAAATATATTCGAAAGCGATCCTACTGTTTGTAGTTTTTATCAGCAAGCTACACAGTACGGCTGTGGGCGTATAAAGTAAATTTCTATTGAGGCTAATATACATAGCCAGGGAAGGCTATGTATATCAGCCCTATAAAGTGCGCGGCTCTAATAAGTCTGACCTCACCCTCGCGGGCGGATCAGGCCCTCCTGTGCGACGCTTGCCACTAGCACGCCGTCGCGGCTGTAGATCGAGCCGCGGTTGAGCCCGCGGGCGCCCGACGCGCGCGGACTGTCCTGAACATAGAGCAGCCAGTCATCGGTGCGGAACGGCGCGTGGAACCAGAGCGCGTGGTCGAGGCTCGCCACCTGCACCTTGCCCGAAAACCACTGCAGCCCGTGCGGCCGCTGGCAGGTGGATAGGAGCGTCATGTCGCTGGCATAGGCGAGCAGGCAGCGGTGGAGGGCCGGGTCGTCTGGCACCTCGCCCTGGACGCGGAACCACACATTCTGGTGCGGCTCGCGCGCCTCCTCGCCCGGGACCGAAGGATCGACGCGGCGAAAATCGATGGCGCGTTCGCGCGTGAAGCGGTCGCGGAAGGAGGCTGGCACCTTGTCGGCAAAGCTTTGCCGCCACTCAAGCTCGGTGATCAGCTCTTCGGGCCCGGGCACGTCGGGCATGTCGAACTGGTGCTCATAGCCCTCTTCCTCGATCTGGAAACTGACGGCCATGTTGAAGATCGGCCGGCCATTCTGAATCGCGACGACCCGGCGCGTGGAGAAGCTGCGCCCGTCGCGATCGCGCTCCACCTGATAGACGACGGGGACGTCGATGGCACCGGGGCGCATGAAATAGGCGTGCAGACTGTGCGGCGGCCGGTCGGCATCGACCGTGCGGCTGGCGGCGACAAGGGCCTGCGCGATGACCTGGCCCCCGAACAGGCGGAATTCCGCATCGGCGGTGTTCTGACCGCGAAAGAGATTCTCTTCGATGCGTTCCAGATCGAGGACGTCGAGCAGTTCCGCAACGAGGCCGGCCGCCGTGTTTGGAATGGGTTTGCCGCTCATGCGTGCAGATCCTCGGGCGTTTCCATCAGTTCGATGAGGACGCCGCCCATATCCTTCGGATGGATGAAAATGACCGGCGTGCCGTGCGCGCCGATGCGCGGTTCGCCGGTCCCGAGGACGGTCGCGCCCTTTGCGCGCATGTCGTCGCGCGCGGCGATGATATCCTCGACCTCGAAGCAGACATGATGCTGACCGCCGGCCGGATTCTTTTTCAGGAAGCCATGCACGGGGCTGTCGTCACCCAGGGGTTCGATCAGTTCGATCTGGCTGTTGGGCGTGTCGACGAAACAGACGCGGACACCCTGTGCGGGCAGGTCGAACGGCTCGTGGATCTTCGTCGCGCCGAGCATGTCGCGATAAAGCGCGATGGAATTCTCGATGGAGGGCGTCGCGACGCCGACATGGTTGAGGCGGCCGATCATGGGCGCATCCTTTCGCTGCACTGCAATATGGATGTCGGCCTTAGGAAACGGCGCGTAGGCGTACAAGCGCGCTGTCGAGCGCAGAGAGAAAGCGCGAACGATCCGCTTTGGTAAAGGGCGGCGGCCCGCCGATATTGGCGCCCTCCATGCCGGCGCGCAGGTCTGCCATGATCGCGCGTGTCGCGACCGCCGCGCCGATGCCACTTGGCGTGAAGGGCTTGCCATTGTGACCGAGGACGGTCGCACCGACCTTCAGACAGCGGTCGGCAAGGAGGATGTCGGCCGTGACGACCACGATATTCGCCTCTGCCCGCTCGGCGATCCAGTCGTCAGCGGCGTCAAATCCGTCATCGACGACCTGAAGTGCGATGAGCGGATGGTCGGGCAGGCGCAGATACTGGTTCGCGACGATCGTCACCGGCACTTTATGGCGCCAGGCGACATTGTAGACTTCGTCCTTAACCGGGCAGGCGTCGGCATCGACCAGAATGCGGAGGGACATGGGCCGCGCGCTAACGGAAGGCGAAGGCGGGATAGGCGGGCACCGGTTCGCTATTCCACCAATTGCCGCCCGGTTTCAGACGCTCGACGCGGAAACGGAACCCGGCGGCCTGGCCCTCATTCTCGGTAGCGCCGACCGTGCCGATCACCTGTCCGCGCCTGACCGATTCGCCTTCCTCGACCGCGGCGGCACGCGATCCGAGCCGTTCGTAGACATAGACCCAGGTCTCGGTCGGATCGAACTGGTAGATCGCCGTGCCGCCCGCTTCGGAATCGTAGAATTTGATCAGAACGCCGTCGTCGACGGCAACGACCGGGGTGCCCTCCACCGCGGCGAAGGGCAGGCCATCGGTCGTGGGCAGACGCTCGGCCGTCTCGGCAAGGCCGCTAATGTCATAACCGGCGATGGGCACGGTAAGGCGGCGTGCGATCAGCCCTTCCAAATCATCGCCATCGGCCGCGAAGACCATGTCGTCGGGCTGCATTTCGACTTCGGGCGGCGTGACCGGCGCGGGTGACGAGGGTACCTCCACCGCCGGCTCGACCTCCCGGTCCGCGCGCTCGTACAGCATCACCCAGGCGACGCTGGTCGCCAGCGCAGTGACGATCGCGGTCGCGACAATGATTCCGAGCGTACGCATAGCGCGCGGACCCTGACGCCCGCCCATCTGCAATTCAAGTGAGCGGCGACTGATGATCCTTAACCTGCTCTATGCTAGCGATGGATCGACAATCCTCGGGGGACCTTAAAATGAACGGTTTCGGTATCTTCACGATCATTCTCGCCATTCTGGCGATCGTGTTCGTATTCAAGGCGGTGACCGTCGTCCGTCAGGGTTTCGAATATACGCTGGAGCGCCTGGGCCGCTACACGAAGACGCTGAAACCGGGCTTTTCCCTGATCGTGCCCTTCATCGATTCCATCGGCCGCAAGGTGAACATGATGGAGCAGGTGCTCGACATTCCCGGGCAGGAGATCATCACCAAGGACAATGCGATGATCTCGACGGACGGCGTCGTCTTCTTCCAGGTGCTCGACGCCGCCAAGGCCGCCTATGAGGTCAGCGATCTCTACAACGCCATCCTGAACCTGACGACGACCAATCTGCGTACGGTCATGGGGTCGATGGACCTCGACGAGACGCTGTCGAAGCGTGATGAGATCAACGGCCGCCTGCTGGCCATCATCGACGATGCGACCACCGTCTGGGGCGTCAAAGTGACCCGCGTCGAGATCAAGGATATCCGCCCACCGCGTGACATCGTCGATGCGATGGCGCGCCAGATGAAGGCGGAACGCGAGAAGCGTGCGACCATTCTGGAAGCCGAAGGCGAGCGCCAGTCCGAGATCCTGCGGGCGGAAGGCGAGAAACAGTCGAACATCCTGGAAGCCGAAGGCCGGCGCGAAGCCGCCTTCCGCGATTCCGAAGCCCGCGAGCGCGAGGCCGAGGCCGAAGCGCGCGCGACGCAGATGGTGTCGGACGCCATCGCCAGCGGCAACGCGCAGGCGATCAACTATTTCGTCGCGCAGAAATATGTCGAGGCGATGGAAAGCTTTGCCCGCTCGCCCAACGCCAAGACCATCTTCATGCCGCTGGAAGCGACCAGCCTCGCCGGGACGATCGGCGGCATCGGCGAACTGGTGAAGGCGGTCGGAAAGGATGCTGAGGGCGAAACGGTATCCTTCCGCCAGTCCTCGGCATTATCGCAGCCCGGCCGGGAGAGAGACTGAGGCCATATGGACGAGCTTGTCGCGCTCCTGAATTCGCCCTGGGGCTGGATGGCGGGTGGCCTCGCGCTCATCCTCCTGGAAATGCTGGCGCCCGGCGTTTTCCTGCTGTGGCTCGGCATCGCTGCCGCTGCGACCGGCATGTTGACGTTCGGGCTTGGCCTGACGCTGCCATGGCAGCTGGCGAGCTTTGCCATGCTGAGCTTCGTTTCCGTCATCATCGGCCGGCGCTATTTCCGCCGTCACCCCGGCATGCCGACCTTCACAGAGGTGAATATGCCCGGTACGCGCTATGTCGGACGGGTCGTCAACGTCGTCGAGGCGATTACGGGCGGTCGCGGACGCGTGCGCGTGGCCGACTCGCCATGGCTCGCCGAAGGCCCCGATGCACCCGTCGGCAGCCAGGTACGCATCATTGCCGTCGACGGGTCCGTTCTGAAGGTCGAACCGATTGAACCGGACCCCGTCGCGCCGGCCCTGCCGTCGTCATGAGTGCTGCCGGGCGAGAGCGAACGCCCTTCACCGATGCTGATACAACTGCAAATGGTGAGCCGCGGGCGGCCGTCAGCTTTCGCGGGCTGGAGCGGCTTTGGCTCAATACCGGTACATTGTGCAATCTGGCGTGCGAGCATTGTTATATCGAAAGTTCGCCGACCAATGACCGACTGGTCTGGTTGACACGCGAAGACGTTCGCAGCGCGCTGCGCGATGCGGAGGAGACGAAGCAGCCGCTCAAGGACATCGGCATCACGGGTGGCGAGCCGTTCATGGCGCCGGAGATCGACGGTATTCTCGCCGATTGCCTCGCCATGGGGCGCCCTGTGCTCGTCCTTACCAATGCCATGACGCCGCTCAGGCACCATCGCGAAGCGCTTTTGCGACTGCGGTCCGAGCGCCTGACATTGCGCGTCAGCCTCGATCATTTCGATGCCGCGAAGCATGAGGAAGAACGCGGCCCGCGCAGTTTCCGCCCGGCCATCGAGGGACTGAAATGGCTGTCCGCCAACGGGTTCCAGCTGGCCGTCGCCGGGCGCACGCTCTGGACGGACGGTCAGGCGGACATGCGGGCGGGCTATGCCGACCTGTTCGCACGCGAAGGGATCGCGATCGATGCGGACGACCCGGCGACGCTCGTCCTGTTTCCCGAAATGGACGAGGCAGCGGGCGTGCCGGAAATCACGACGGCCTGCTGGCAGATTCTGGGGAAATCGCCCGACGATCTGATGTGCGCCAGCGAGCGCATGCTGGTGAAGCGGCGCGGCGCGGACCGGGCGAGTTACGCCGCCTGCACTCTGCTCCCCTACGACCCGCGCTTTGATCTAGGGACGACATTGGCCGAGGCGGCGACCGAGGTGCCGCTCAACCATCGCTGGTGCGCGCAGTTCTGCGTGCTGGGTGGGGGAAGCTGCGGCTAACTGCCGCTCCCGTAGAGCGGCAAGCGGTCGAGTGCGGCATCGATGCGCGCGACGGCGGCCTGATAGCTCATACTGTCGAGCTGCCCGAAGCGCGTTTCGAATTCGGTATCGCTAAGGCCTTCGGCAAGACCCAGTGCGGTCGTCGGGAAGATGTCCTCCGACGCCGCCCGCGCCAGCAATTGTTGCGTTCTGGCCGTGCGTTCAGGATCGGCGAGCGCCTTGCCGAGCCGCGTCCCGGCACGGTCGGCGGCGAGGTCCACGAAGGAAAAGCCGCTGCCGCCCGGCAGGCTGTCGGCCAGTTCCTTCCATTCGCCGAGCGCCGCGCCGAGCGTCGAGTTGCCACTGGCGAGCGCGGCTGACAGGGCGAGATGCTTGGCCAGGTCCGGGCGTCCCGCGACTGTGGCGCGCGCCGCCCCCCGTACCTGCATCAGGCCGGCGTCGGCGTTCGGATCGGCCATCCTCAGAACCGAAGGGCTGACGAGGGCCGCGGCGATACCGATCATGCGGCCCGACGCGATTTCGGCGGCGACAGGCGTCCGGAACGCCTCCCGATACAGCATGATGAGCGGGACGGGTTCGCGGGGCCGTGCGGTCATCGCGCGAAAGGTCGCGCGGGCGGCCATCGCCGTCGCCGGTGAAACCGGCCCGCCCAGCTTTCGAACGGAGCGCGTCAGGTCGAGCGGGACATCGAGGACCGCGGAAACTTCGCCGTCGGCGATACCGACGCGCTCCAGCATGGCGGCGAAGGTAGGGGCCGGACCCGCCCCTTCCCACAGGAACTTCAGGGCAAGATCGGCGGCAGGCTCGGCGAGCGAGGGCGGTAGCGGGACGGATCCGGCCCGAACGGTGAGACGTGGGCGGCCCCCTGCGTCCGGCGTGACCTTTGCGATGACATTCAGCCATGTGCGGGTGGCAAGCGGCAGGGAACCTTCGAGGATCAGGGCGTCCGGCGCAATTCGTGTCCGGCTTCGGAGTCCGTCAATACC
>JBCCAC010000339.1:0-2958 GCA_039815015.1 Pseudomonadota bacterium
CGGCTTGGCCGTAACTGGGGACTGGGTGATGCCGAGCGAAACGATGGTGCCATTCTGCTGGTGGCGCCCAATGACCGGAAAGTCAGGATCGAGGTCGGCTACGGACTGGAGGGCGTCCTGAGCGACGGCCTGTCCTTTCTGATCGTCAACCGCACCATCTTGCCGCGATTCCGCGACGGCGATCTGGAGGGCGGCGTACGGGCCGGGGTCGATGCACTGGCGGATCAGCTCGCATTACCCGCCGACGAAGCCGAAGCCCGCCTGCGCGCGGCGGAAGAGGCACGCGCGGACACCGCAGAGGGCGGCTTTCCCTGGGGCCTCGTCTGGCTCCTCCTGATCATCGCCTTCAACATCTGGAGCATGTCACGGCGGCGCGGCGGCCGACGGCGTGGTGGCGTCATCCTGTGGGGAATGCCGGGCATTGGCGGCGGCGGCCGTTCATACGGGGGCGGCTTTGGCGGCGGATTCGGTGGGGGCGGCTTTTCCGGCGGGGGCGGCAGCTTCGGCGGCGGCGGTGCGAGCGGGAGCTGGTAGATGGCACTGACACCGGCCGACCATGAACGCGTCAGCGCGGCGATCTCCGCCGCGGAAGAGCGCACCAGCGGCGAGATTTTCTGCGTATTTACCGAGGCGGCCGATGCGCACGACGTCGTCCCGCTCGCATATGCCGGTCTCGTCGCGCTGATCGTGCCGCCCATCCTCCTGTGGTTCGGCCTCCTCGATCCGACATGGTTCCACTTCGGCTGGTCGACCGGTGCCGAAGCGGACATTCGCGACGTCGTCACCGCCCACAGCGCCGCGGCGGCGCTACTCTTCGCATCGACCTGGCTGGTCGTCCGCATCCCGGCGGTCCGTTATCGGCTGGCGCCGGCGTCCCTGCGACAGACGGCCGTGCACAGGGCGGCGATGGACAGTTTCCTGTCGCACGGCATTCATCTGACCGACGCACGCACTGGCATTCTGATTTTCCTCTCCCGCCGCGAACATCAGGCGGAAATCGTTGCCGATGAGGGGATCTACGCCCGCGTCGACGAGAGCGTCTGGGTGGATGCGCTGGCCGCATTGCGGCGCGAAGCCGCCGCCGGTGACATCGCTGCGGGCTTCTGCGCCGCGATCGAGCTGTGCGGCCATGTGCTTGCCGAGCACTTTCCCCCGGGGGCGACCAATCCGAACGAGTTGCCAGATCGGTTGATCGAGGTTTAAGGGCGCCCACCACAACAAAATGGGGAGAGTGGTAGTGCTGGCTGACTTCAAGGCCTTCATCATGAAGGGCAATGTTCTCGATCTGGCGGTGGCCGTGATCATCGCGGGCGCCTTCGCGCTGATCACGACGTCACTGACGGACGACATCATCATGCCCGTTGTCGGCGCCCTGTTCGGCGGCGCGGACTTTTCGAGCTATTTCATTCAGCTGGGTGCCGTTCCAGCCGGATATGAGGGCTCGCTGACCAATTATGCCGAACTGAAGGAGGCCGGCGTGCCATTGCTCGGCTATGGCCAGTTCCTGACCGTCATCGTCAACTTCCTCATCCTCGCCTTCATCATTTTCCTGCTGGTACGGCAGGTCAAGAAGCTGGAGCGCAAGGAAGAGGCGAAGCCGGCCGCGCCGGCGGCGGACATCGTCCTTTTGCGTGAAATCCGCGATGCGCTGAACGCGCAGAACAAAAGCTAAGGCTCTAGGCGGTCAGGCGGCCCACGAGCGCATCCAGCTCTTCAAGGTCGCGATACCGCACGACAAGCTGCCCGCCTGGATCGTCATGGTTCAGGCGGGCCGTCATGCCGGTAGCGTCCATGATCCGCCGTTCCAGGGCGTCTAGGTCACCATCCCGGTTACGGCGCCGTCGAGGGCGCTTCGCCGCATCGCCGGTCGTCCGTGCCACGGCCTCGGCATCGCGCACCGACAGACCATCCTCGACGATACGCTGCGCCAGCGTTTCGGCGTCTTCACGCCCGACGAGCGTGCGGGCATGGCCCATGCCGAGCCGCCCCTCATCCACCATCGCCATAACGGGCGCAGGCAGATCGAGAAGCCGCAGCAGATTGGTGATGTGGCTGCGCGACTTGCCGACCAGATTGGCCACCACCTCCTGCGTATGGCCGAAGGTGCCGATCAGGTGGCGATATCCGCGCGCCTCCTCGATCGGGGACAGATCCTGACGCTGGATATTCTCGATGAGTGCGATTTCATAGGCTTCGCCGTCGTCGAGATCGCGGATGACGACCGGAACATCGGTGAGCTGTGCCGCCTTGGCCGCGCGCCAGCGGCGCTCACCGGCGACGATCTCGAACCGGCCGCCGTCACGCGGCCGCACCAGGATCGGCTGTAACAGGCCCTGCCGACGTACGGAGTCGATCAATTCGGCCTGAGCGGCCTCGTCGAAACGCTTGCGCGGCTGCGCGGCGTTCGGTTGCAATCTGTCGATCGCCACGGCCTGGCTGCGAAAGCCGGGGCGCGAGATCGGTACCCCCTCGCCCTCATCCAGTGCCGGGCCGATATCCTGCAAAAGCGCCGACAGGCCGCGGCCCAGACCGGGACGCTTGCTCATGCCGCCGCCGCCATCGGCCGGGTACGGCCGAGGACTTCCTTGGCAAGTTCGATATAGGCGGCCGATCCGGCGCAGCGATGGTCGTAAACGAGCGCTGGCAGCCCGTGGCTGGGCGCTTCGGACAGGCGCACGTTGCGCGGGATGCTAGTGGAGAAGACGGCCTCGCCAAGGCAGGCGCGCGCATCCGCCGCGACCTGTTCCGATAGCGAATTGCGGCGATCATACATGGTGAGAACGACGCCCAGGATGCGCAAGCGCTCGTTGAAGGCGGCGCGGACGCGCTCGACGGTCTTCAGAAGCTGGCTGAGGCCCTCCAGTGCGTAGAATTCGCACTGCAGCGGCACGATGAGCGCGTCGGACGCGGCGAGGCCATTCAATGTGAGGAGACCCAGCGACGGCGGGCAATCCACCA
>JBCCAC010000009.1:0-16613 GCA_039815015.1 Pseudomonadota bacterium
ATGGCAGGGTGATGGGGCCGCATGGTATTTTCTGACGCTTCCCGAAACCGCCGCCGCTGAAATTCGTATCGCGACATCGGGTCTTCGCCGCGGTTTCGGGTCCGTTCGCGTCGGCGTGGACGTCGGCCGGAGCCGCTGGCGGACGTCGGTCTTTCCGGACCGGCAACGGAACTCTTACCTTCTCCCTCTCAAGGTCGCCGTGCGTAAGGCGGAGCGCATCGTCGAAGGAGACATGGTCGACGTCCGTCTCAGTCTGCTCGAGGTTTAGAACGTCTTTTCCTAGAGCGTCTTTTCGTAGATCCGGTACGTCTTCGTCACCTTGCTCTCGATGACATTGGCGATGGTGATCATCCCCTTATTGTCGTCCAGGATCCAGCCGATCTCGCCGCGCGTCGCGCCATAGACGGAACTGGCCGAGCGGCGAATATATTCGATCATCAGAAAGGCCATGAACGTCGCCATACGCCCGGCCTGATGCGCTTTCCTGACTCCCATCAACGGCACGCGTACGCGATTGACGCGCGGGTTCCTTAGGCGCCAGAGCAGCTTTGCCCAGCCGAACGGAAACAGCCGCCCGTCAAGGTCCGCCGTCAGTTCGTTGATGTCGGGCAGCGTCATCATGAAGGCGACGGGCTCGCCGTCGATTTCGGCGATGCGGATCAGGTCGTTGAAGACGAGCGGTTTCAGCTTTCGGCCCGCATGGGCGATTTCCGCATCGGTCAGCGGGATGAAGCCCCAATTGTCCGACCAGGCGTCGTTCAATATGTCGAGGATCAGCGCCGCCTCGACATCGAAGTTCGACTTGTCCACCTCGCGCACGACCAGACGCGGCGATTTCTCTGCAAGTTCGACGACACGATTGACCTGCGGTGGAAATTCTTCCGCGATCGGTAGCTCGTACGTGTAGACGTCCTTGATCGGCGCATGTCCCGCCGTCGTCACCAGCCGTTCGTAATAGGTCAGATGGTGGCCCATCATGACCGTCGGCGGCAGTTCGAAGCCGCCGACGAGCAGGCCGGGCTCGTCCCAGATCGACAGGCTGAACGGGCCGATCATGCGTGTCATGCCCGCCATGCGCAGCCAGTCGGCCGCGACCGCGAACAGCGCATCGGCGACCGCCTGATCATCGACGCATTCGAACATGCCCCACTGGCCGGTGCCCGCACCCATATGTTCCAGGACGAGCTGATCCACCTGTGCGGAAATGCGGCCGACCGGGACGCCACCGCGCCAGGCCAGCCAGAATGCCGCTTCGGCATGTTCGAACCAGGGATTGGACTTCGCGCCACCGATCAGCGCGTGCACCTCGCTCCTGAGCGGCGGCCGCCAGGATGGATCGCCATCGTAGAGGCGAAACGGCAGGTCGACGAAGGCGCGATAGTCGGCGCGGCTCGTCACGCGCCTGATATCGATCCGATCCGCCGCCAGGACGGACGCCGTTTCCCCCTTATCCATGAGGACGGCTCAGCCGGCGTCGGCCAGCTCGCGTTCCTTCAGCTTCGCCCGGCGCGGCGGCGCGTCGTAGATGACGCCGTTCGAAAGCTTGTAGACCCAGGGATAGCGCTTCGCCTCTTCCTCGGTGTAGCCTAGGTTGAAGACGGTCGGGCTCTTTTCGGGCCGTTCCGTGCGCTCGTAATGCGTCCCGAACAGCTTGTCCCATTTGAACTCGGTCAGGCCGAAATTGCCCGTCTCGTCATGGAAATGGTGCGCCATGTGCTGCGCCTTCATGCGCTGCAGGAACTTGTTCTTCGGCTTGATGGCCAGATGCTGGATGCAGTGCACAAACTCGTAGACGCAGGTGCAGAGCACGCCGACGACCAGCGCCACGGCCATGCCGCCGAGCCCGCCGATCAGCCAGCCGATCGGCGCCATGAAGAAAACGATCGCCGGCAGCGTCGTGTAGAGCGCGCCGAACAGCACCTCCAGATGATTGGGATCCTGGTGATGGTCGAAATGCACCCGCTTCCACGTCCGCGCGGTCAGCGGTGACTTGTACATCCACTTGCCGTGCAGAACGAAGCGATGGAGAATGTACCACGCGACCGGATAGCCGAGCGTGCAGAGAACGGCCGTCGCGACGCCCTGCAAAAGCGTCGGCGGATACAGATAGGCGACGACGCTCATGCCGGCGGCAATCAGCAGATAGCCCTGAATCGCGTAATATTGGAAATAGGCGACCACCAGTTCCTTGAGCGTCATGCGGTCGAGATAGTGCGACCGGTTCCACATGCCGGCGCGGTAGCCGCGCACCATGTTCGCAATCGTGTCCACGTCGAAACCCTTTTCATCTGTTCGCCGGCGCCGGCCTAGGCCGAGCCGATTTTCATAGTCCATATCATGTTGCAATGCGGCAGAGTTGCGGCAGGAACATGATTTCGCCGGTATAACGCTTGATGGCGGCGATCGGGTCCGCCGCGCGTGTCGCGTCATTCCTCGGTGTGGAACAGCACCGCTTCGCCGACCAGGAAGAATAGCAGGAACGGCCCCCAGGCGGCGATCAGCGGCGGCGCCGCGCCGAATTCACCCATGGCGAGCATGGCATTGTCGGCAACGAAATAGGCAAAGCCCAGCACCATGCCTATGACGGCGCGGACGAACATCTGCCCCGACCGCGCCAGTCCGAAGCCGGCGACCGCGCCAAGGAGCGGCATCAGGATGGCCGACAGCGGCGCGGCGAATTTCTGAAACAGCGCCGTCTTCAGACTGTCCGTCGAACGGCCGCTATCCTCCAGATCGTCGATCGCGCGCGCCAGCGGGCGGCTCGGCAGGTCGTCCGGGTCGGGCGTTCTGCGTGTAAAGCGTTCCGGCGAGACACCCTCGGCGACGATCGTATCGCCGATGCCAATGGAAACGCCCCGTTCGACGCTGAATGCCTCGGCGTCCTCGATGCGCCAGCCATCGCCGTCCGGAACCGCGCGCGCGCCGGAGATGACGCTGGCGAGCGCCGCGCCCTCGCGCCGGTAAACCTCGACATCGAGTAGCACGGTCGCGGCGCCGCGACCTTCGACCATGCCGACCGAAAGCACGTCGCCGCCGCCCACTTCCCATTCGCCGAAGCGGGCGGTTCCCGGCGCGTCCGGCAGGCGCTGATAGTCCGCCTTCTGCCAGTCATCGAGCGCGGCATTGGTCTGCGGCAATATGATTTCGGCAAAGGCGAAGTGAATGGCGGCGAAGCCGAGCGCCGCCAGCATCAGCGGTAAGAGGATCTGGTGCGGGGACAGGCCGGCGCCCTTCATGACCGTGATCTCGCTGGACGTGGCGAGCGAGGCCCAGGTCACGAGCGCACCGAGAAGGACAGCGAAGGGCAGGAACGTGTCGATCAGCTGCGGCAGCCGCCACTTCACATATTGCCACAATTCGCCATTGCCGTTCGCCGGTACCGCCAGGATCTTTTCCGATTCCGACAATAGGTCGAGCACCTGCAGCAGCCCGACCAGCACGAACACGAACGCGACCGTCCTCAGCGCGAACATCTTCGCCTGGTAGCGGGCCATCGTTGGCGACGGCCAGGGGCTCAGAACCATGGCCATCGTCAGGCCGACGCGCCGTCCGGCGTGCGCTGGCCGAGGATGAGATTGGTCAGCTTCCGGACCGGTTTTCCGATGGCGCGGAAGGCGCTTTCCAGCATCCCGATCGGCTGGCCAGCGGGCTTGTAGGCGAGCGTATAGAAAAACCAGCCGCACATGACCGTGAAGACGGCGAAGCTTGCCCACTGGCTGAAGATGATCGGAATGTCGCCCGCCGCGCCGGCGCGTTCGGCCGTTTCCGATATCTCATTGTAGATGACGAGAATGATGAGCGCCGCGAAGACACCGAGCGCGCTCGACGATCGCTTGGCCGGAATGGCGAGCGAGACGGCGAGCAGCGGGATGACAAGAACGACGAAGACCTGCACCAGCCGGCGATGGAAATTCGCTTCGATCGCGCGCCGGTTGGCGGCCTCGATATCGGTCCGCGTGCGCTGCGCCTCGTAAAGCTCGGGCAGCGTGAACTCCTGATCGTCCGCCTCGGCGCCGCGGCGGCGGAAGACGTCGATTTTCGGGAGCGGCACGGCCAGATCGTAATTCTGGAACGAGAGCACGCGCGGCTCGTCGAGATCGGGCGCATCGTGCACCAGTGTTCCCTCGACCAGTCGCAGGAGAATGATGTCCGGGTCGTCGGTGGACAGGAAGCGCCCGCGGTCCGCCGTTGCCGTTGCCGTGCGCCCGTCGTCGCGCTCGACGTGCAGGAAGACGCCGCGCAGATCGCTGCCGCCGTCGCGGCTTTCCTCGACGCGCAGCGTGGTTCCTTCCGCGACGGTCACGAAGGCGCCGACATCGATGCTGGCGCCCAGCGCACCGGACCGCAATTCGAACTCCAGCCCGTCATAGGCGTATTTCGTGATCGGCTGGATGAAGCCGACGATGAACAGCGTCAGGATGCCCAGCCCGATGGCGTACATGTAGGGGACGCGCAGCATGCGCGTGTAGGACATGCCGATCGCGCGCATCGCATCCAGCTCGCTCGACAGCGACAGCCGCCGAAAGGCGAGGAGCACGCCGAGAAGAAGCCCGACGGGAATGCCGAGGCCCAAATATTGCGGGAACAGATTGCCCAGCATCCGCCAGACGACGCTGACCGGACCGCCCTCGTTGACGACGAAATCGAACAGCCGCAGCATCTTGTCCAGAAGCAGCAGCATCGCCGCGATGATCAGCGTGCCGAACAGCGGCAACGCGATCAGCCGCGCGATGTAGCGGTCGAAACTGGCAGCGATCATATTTACCGTCTTTCGCCTTCGGTTCGCGGCTGCCCTGCACGCGACCTTTCGCCCCAAATGGAGCGTGCTGCCATCATTAGCCCGCTTGCTGCCCAATTTTGGCCGCAAGCGGTCCCGATATGTCGCATCCGTACCGATCGTGCCGCCTCGTACCGGCGCGCCCTCGGTCTCGGCAAGCGATTGCCGGGCGGTTTCCGCCTTATCGCGTTCGCCCCTGTCAGGGGCAAGGTCGCTTTCGGGCCGGATGAAGGAATGAGGTTGCGACATGAAGATCGAACCTATGCTGAACCAAGTCAGACCGGGTACCGCCAGGCTCAGCACCGTCCTTGCGGCCGCCATTGCCGGCTCCCTGTTCGGAGGTGTGGCGATAGCGGGTGAGGCGAATGCCGCGGCGCCGACGCGTATTCTCGGCCCGGACCCGGCCGCCTGCAATGCCGATGCGGCGTCGCCCGCCGCCTTGATCCGCGTCGCCGGCTTCAAGGATCGCGAGGGTCAGGTGAGGGTGCAGCTCTATCCTGACGACCCCGACAAGTTTCTGGAGGGCGGCGAGTGGATCCAGCGTGTCGACGTTCCCGTCACCAGCGCCGGCTATATGGATATCTGCGTACCGCTGCCGGTTTCCGGCCGGCTCGGCATGGTCGTCATGCACGATCGTCAGGCGAACGGGAAACTCGACCCGTTCAAGGACGGCGCGGGCCTGCCCGGCAATCCGGACATGAAGCTCAAAAAACCGAAATACGAGGAGGCGGACTTCATCGCCGGCCCGGGCGTCACGCCGATGACCATCGTTCTCAACTACCATCGAGGCCTGTTCGGTTTCGGCCCGGTTAAGGCCAAGTCCAAGGTTAAGGCACGCTGATGGCGACGGTCGCGCTGATTTCCAACCCGATGTCGACCGGCAATCGTGAAGTGTTACCCCGGGTGCGTGAATTCGCCGCCAGATCCTCGGAAATCTTCCACTACGAGATCGGCGCGGTCGAGGAAGTGCCCGCCGCCCTCAAGACCATCGCCCTGACGAAACCGAAGGTACTCGTCATCAATGGCGGCGATGGCACCGTGCAGTCGATCCTGACGGAATTGCAGCATGGCAAGCCCTTCGGCGACGCGCCGCCGCCGCTCGCCGTCCTGCCCAACGGCAAGACCAATCTCATCGCACTCGATCTCGGCGCGGGCGACGATGCCCTGCAGGCGCTGCAGCGTATTCTCGACATCGCCGAAACCGGCGTCGAGCCGCACCTGACCGCGCGCAAGCTGATCTCGCTGAATGACGGGCAGAACGAGCGGCCGGTCATGGGGATGTTCCTCGGCGGCGCGGGTCTGGCGTCCTCGATTCTCTTCTGCCGGCACAAGCTCTATCCGCTCGGTATTCCGAACTGGATGGCGCACGTCCTGACCACGATCACCGCCGTCCTCGTCTTCGTCGTCGGCTTGCGCTGGCGCTGGATTCCGCTCGCGCAGAAGAAAGTGAGCATTTCCGTGCGCCGGCAGGGGCGCAAGCTGGAGGGCAGCTTCTTCCTCCTGATGATCACCACGCTGGAACGGGTTCTGATGAACGTCGGCGGCAGTGGCGCGGAGGACAATCGCCTCGGCATGATGGTGATCGAGCAGGGACGCGGCGCCGTCATGAAAGCGGCCTGGTCGACGCTGAAAGGCCGGCTGGGCGCCGATCCCTTCAAGGGCATGCACCTCGATTCGGGCGACGAGATCCGCATCACCGGCGAAGGCTCCGACGTGATCCTCGATGGCGAGCATTTCCGCGCGCCGCAGGGGGGATCGCTGGTCCTGACGCCGACGGCACCCGTGAGTTTCCTGAAACTGGCGGCGTAGCCTGTCCGGTCAAGCCGGCGGCGATGTTTCGAAAGGCTCGGCATGAGCGGATTTTTGGCGGCCGTCCTTTACCACCACTCATCCTGAGCCTGCCGAAGGATCATCCTGCGCTTGTCGAAGGATCATAGGTTCAGCATGAACCGGTTTAGCATGACCCTCGAACAGACCGTCACCGCCGAACTCGCCAAAGCCGTCGACCCGCGCGTCGCCGTCTTCGCCGCCGAGATCGCCGCCCGCCATCCGGGCAGTGCCGGCGTCCTTTTCTACGGCTCCTGCCTGCGCGAGGCGCAGCTCGACGGCCTGATGCTCGACTTCTACCTGATCGTCGAGGACTATGCCCGGGCCTATGACCGCGCATGGCTGGCGCGCGCCAATGCCCTGCTGCCGCCGAATGTCTTCCACGCCGAGCATGACGGCCTGGTCGCCAAATATGCCGTCCTCAGCCAGGCGGATCTGGCACGCGAGACCGCGGGGCGCACCCGCAGCGTATCGGTATGGGCGCGCTTCTCGCAGCCATCGCGCCTCGTCTGGTCGCGCGATAGGGAGGCGGCAGAAGCCATCGGAAGGGCCGTCGCCGCCGCGCCCGCGACCCTGATGCGCGCGGCCCGCCCGCTGCTTTCAGACCACACGGATATCGACACCTTGTGGGGTGAGGCCTTCGCGCTCACCTATGCGGCGGAATTGCGCGCGGAAAAGAAAACCCGCGCCACGGGCATGACCGCGTTCGCGCCGGCATGGTATCGATCGCTGACAGGTCCGGCGCTCCTGGCCGCGGACATTTCCTTCGAACGCGACGGCGACCGCATTCGCCTGACCGATACGCCCGATCGCAAGCAGGGTAGGCGCGCCTGGTCCCGCCGCCGCCGCGACGGCAAGGCCATCTCCATCGCCCGCCTTGCGAAGGCCGTCTTCACCTTCGACGGCGGCATCGACTATCTCGCGTGGAAGATAAATCGCCACGCCGATGCCGGCATCGAAATCACCCCCTGGCAAAGACGCCATCCGATCCTGGCCGGGATCGGCCTGCTGCCGAAGCTGCTGAGGAGTGGCGCGGTGAAGTAGCGTGGCGAAGGGTGGTCTGCGATCTCGATCACGAACAGTGCTGCACCACCAAAACCGGAAAAGGTGAGACCCGACTCAGTTGATTCGGGCCGATACCAAGAACGCCAGATCCCAGACGATTGGGCCGCTGATAGCGTCTCGCTCTTTTTCGATCTGCGCGGAAAAGCTATCGATCTGCATATCACCGACACCGATGATTCCGCTTTCGACGAATCGAGGCCACATCAATTTTGCCAGCGTCGGCAAGAAAGACGGGGTGTTCGGGGATAGGACAATACCCTCGACGCGTTCCTGAATGGCCGATGCCTTCAGTGTTCGCAGAAGTCCGCTCAATTTGAACGCCAGACATACGTCGCCGCCTTCTGCGGCGACCGTGTCCCAAACCCAATCATACAGACGGCGATGAACGGGCAGTTCGATCGCGCTCGCCGGCAGATTGGCACGGCCATGTTCCTGAAACGCCATGACTGCGTTGGGGCGTGTAAGTCTCGTCAAGCGGCGCAGGGTTTGTTCGGCATCAGGCAGGTACATGAGGACACGGCGACCAACGATTGCGTCAAACGTTCCTATATCGGGAAGCTCTCCCGAAAGGTCCGTGTTCCGGTACGCAATGGGCGCGCTCTCGACGGTGCCAGAGGCTTCTCCAGCCTTGTTCAGAGCGCCGGTATCCCTGTCGATCCCGACGACTTCGCCATTTTCGCCGACGAGTCTTGCAATCGTTCGGCTCAGTTCACCAGTCCCACAACCAATATCGAGCACGCGCATTCCTGGCTCGATGCCGCATGCAGCGAAAAATGCGTTGCTCGGCTGATTGGCAGGATTGGCGGTCGCGTTGCTGGACAAATGTAACATTATCACATTATGGATCGGCGTCCGGCATTTGGGAAGATCGGATCCATGTCGGCGCTGCGCCCGCCTTTGCATGCAAATGCAAGCGTCGGACAACGGTATCGGCACGTTTCCTTGATAGAGATGCCATCCAATTCTGGCGGACCTTGCAATTTGGGAACATGAACTGACCCAGTTATACTAGGGGCATGCCCAAGCTCGATCTCACTAGCTATGAATCGACAAATGTAACCGGCTATCCGGCTTGCCACGCGAAAGAGGTTCAGGGTCGTTGGTACAAGCGTCTGGGACCTGCATCGGGCCTCACCGAGTTCGGGGTTAGCCACGTTACCTTGGAGCCCGGAGCGTGGTCGTCCCAAAGACACTGGCATGAAGGCGAGGATGAATTTGTCGTGATGCTTGGCGGCGAAGCTGTTCTTGTCGACGATGACGGCGAAAACATCATGCGCCCGGGGGATTGCGCATCATTTCCGGCCGGAAAGCCAAATGGACATGTTCTTCAGAACCGCAGCGATGAGCCCTGCACTTTCATTGTTGTAGGTCGACCGAGTGCAAGCGCTTGCCATTATCCGGACATCGATATGCATCTGCCTGCCAACGGCGTTTTTCAGCGGAAAGACGGGTCGGATTTCTAGTTTTCAGTCACTGGCAGGGACTCGCGGCAGTTCACACGGCCCACAGCGGACTGTCTACAAGCGCGTCGACCGGATCCTGATTGAATAAAAAACGACATTCCCGGCCGTTACCCATCGCTTTTCTGCGAAATCGCAAAAGCCTTCAGAGCTTCATAATCCGCCTGGCACGCCGCTGCGATCCTTGCCGCCTCGCCGCGCAGGTCCGGCAAGGGGCCGGGGGCGGGGCCGAATCCCGTCGAGGCGTTGACCTTCTCGTACCAGTGCCGTCCCCAGATGCCGTCTTCGGCATGCGGGCCGCGCGTCCAGCCTAGCATTGCCGGCATCCAGTCGATGCCGAGCGCGGCGCAAAGCGCCGACAATATGCTGGCGGGGTTGGCGAGAACCGCATCGGCATCGATGACGGGCGGCGCCTTGCCCAGGCGCTGGCGCTCATGTTCGAAATAGCGGCGCATCTTCGCATACCCCAGCAGTTCCGGCGCGCGCAGGTCGTTCTTCGCGGCATAGCTGGCGACGACGCGTTCGGGCGCACGGATCAGGAAGGCGTGGCGGTGATCGGGGAAGTCCTCGATCCCGACATCCCCGATCATATGGTGCGGCATGTGCTTCTGATACCAGACCGGTAAGCCGCCGGGTGCCGGGCCGCACAACGCGTCGCGAACGCTCTCGAAGTCGCAGTCCATCGCCGCCATCGTCTCCGCGGCCAGCGGCTGCGCCTCTCCGGATGCCTTCAAGAAGGCACCGTAAAAGGGCTCGTCGCTGACCGACATATCCGGCCTGGCGCCGAAACTGCGCATCATGGCCGTCGAGATGTTGCGCGGACCCGACCACATGGCGATTCGTATGGTCATGTCCCGAATGTCTCCAAATGGGGCGAAATTGCGTTAACTATCACAGGGTGTGATGCTGAAAACACGGATTCCGCCGCGAATTTCGGATAAATATAGTTAATGAAAAGAAAACGTTCGGTGTTACCGGAACCTTACTGTAGACTGCACACGTTGTGTTCGAAACCATGATGGAGGACGAACGACATGAGCTGGAATTTGGATCAGCGCCATCGCGGCTACCGTATAAGCTATCGCATGGACGCGGTGAACTACTGCCCCGGGTGCAGCCGCTCGCAATGGTATGTCGGCCGCCTGACCGCCGAGTGCGCCTTTTGCGACACCGTCCTGCCGCTCGCGCGTCCGCCGGCGGCCGACGGCCACACATTCGGCGACCTCGCCGTCGCCTGCTGACGGCGCCGCGCCGCATCAGGGGCCGCACCCTAGGACTCGCGCCGGCAATCGTCGGCCAGCCGCTGGCGGTAGAGGTCCTGCAGATGCGCGACCATCGGTCCGCGCGCGGCGGTCAGGTGCCGCCCGTCGACCTCCGTGACCGGCACGACGCCGGCAAAGGTGCCGGTTACGAACGCCTCGTCGGCGCCGTAGACATCGGTCAGCGAGAAGTCCGTCTGGCGTGCCGGAATACCCGCCTTCTGGCATAGCTCCAGAACGACGCCCCGTGTGATGCCGCCCAGGCAGTATTTCCCGCTCGACGTCCACACCTCGCCCTTCCTGACGATGAAGAAATGCGTGGAATTGCACGTCGCGACGAACCCGTGCGGGTCGAGCATCAGCGCCTCGTCATAGCCCGCCTTCGTCGCCTGGATGCAGGCGGTGATGCAGTTGAGCTTGGAATGCGAATTCAGCTTCTGGTCCTGGACGGCCGGATCGCCGCGACGGACATGAATGGTGAACAGGCGGATGCCGGTCTCGACGGTGGCAGGCAACGGCGCCTTGAACTCCGGTACGATCACGATCGTCGCGGGCGAGATGACGACGCGTGGATCCTGATAGGGCGTCGAGCGAATGCCGCGCGTCACCATCAGGCGGATATGCCCGCCATCGACCATGTCGTTGGCACGGATCGCCGCATAGAGCCGGTCCGTCAGCGCCGCACGCGTCAGGCCGATGTCCATGTCGATGGCCTTCGCGCCCTCGTACAACCGGTCGAGATGCCGGTCGAGAAATGCGATGCGCCCATTGTGGACGCGCAGCCCCTCCCAGACGCCATCGCCCAGCATGAACCCCGAATCGAATACCGACACCACCGCCTCGACGCGGGGTGTCAGCGTGCCGTTGACGTCGATCAATATGTCCGCATTGCGCGGATCGGCGGCATAGTCGTGCGTGCCCTTGGCCATGCGAACGCTAGCTAGTGTCCGCATGGCGTGAGGGAAAGCCGCTCAGCGGGATACCGCCATTACCGTGCCCTGCGCGCTCGCCACCAGCACCGGTTCGCCGCCGATATCGTCCTCCGACCAGACTTCGGCACGCGCGACGATCTGGCGCCTGCCGGCCTTCACGACCCAGCCCTTGCCGCGCAGCCGCGTGCCCTTCGCGGGCGCCAGGAACTGGATCGTATAGCCAGCGGTCAGGACGTCGCCCGCAACCGATGCCGCCGACCAGGCGCAGGCATTGTCCGCGACCATGCCGACGATCGCACCGTGCGCATAGCCATGATGCTGGGTCAGCTCCGGCCGGACTTCGACGGTCAGTTCGGCATAGCCGTCCCAGACCTCGACGGGGGTCGCGACGGCGAAGGTGGAAAAGCCGGACTTGCCGACGGCGCGGCCCTTCATCAGGGCCAGCGCCGCTTCAGGCGTATCGCCGAGCGGCGTTTTCATGGATGCCCTCAGTCGCGATAGTCGAGCGGGGGAGAGCGGTCGCCGAGCAGCGCTTCATATTTGAAATCCGCCGGGCGACGCCCCTCGAACTCGGTCTTGGCCGCCGCGATCAGTTCCGGCTGTTCGTAAAGATCATCCTCAGCGCGAGGACGCGCGCGGCGTTCTGCATGCCCTTCCATCCGATCGACATGCCGCCGGCCGCGACCGCCTGCCAGCTATGTGCCGGCGTGCCGGGTACCCAGGTCGCGGTGCGGAAACCCGCCGTCGGCACCGCCCAGCTGACATCGCCCACATCGGTGGAACCCGCGCCGTGATTTTCCGACAGTGGATCGATGGCGGTCGCGTCCGACAGGTCCGTCTTCGGCGAGGCGAGCGTCGGCACGATGGCCTCGGCGAATTCGCGTTCCTCCGCATCATATTCGACGCCGCCGACTTCGGTCAGCTTGGCGTGCACCAGTTGCTGCAGCGTCTGGTTGGGCAGCAGCGGCAGTGCGCCGTGGATCACTTCATAGTCGACCGTCGTCCCGGTCCCCAGCGCGGCGCCCTCGGCGACCTTGGCCAGCCGTTCGAAGCTCGATCGTACCACCTCCGCATCGGGATTGCGGACATAATAGAAGACCTCGGCGAAGTCGGGCACGACGTTCGGCGCGCGGCCGCCGGCCGTGATGACATAATGCATGCGGCTGTCTTCCGGCATGTGCTCGCGCATCATATTGGCCATGATGTTCATGGCCTCGACGCCGTCGAGCGCGGAGCGGCCATCCTCCGGTGCCGACGCCGCGTGTGCGGACCGGCCCCGGAAACGGAACTTGGCCGACTTGTTGGAATTGGAGGTTGCGATATCGGCGGTGTTCAGGCTGCCCGGATGCCAGTGCAGCGCCACGTCGACATCGTCGAACAGCCCGGCGCGCACCATGTAGACCTTGCCCGCGCCGCCCTCTTCTGCCGGCGTGCCGTAGAAGCGCACCGTTCCCTTCGTGCCCGTCGCATCCAGCCAGTCCTTCACCGCGATCGCCGCCGATGCCGACGCGGTGCCGAACAGGTGATGCCCGCAGGCGTGACCCGCATCGACATTCTCGAGTCTCTGCTGTTCCGGCGCGGCCGCCTGGCTGAAGCCCGGCAGCGCGTCGAACTCGCCCATGATGCCGATCACCGGCCCATCGCCCGTCGTGTAGGTCGCGGTAAAGGCGGTCGGCGCCTCCGCGACGCCCGCGACGACCGCGAACCCGGCGTCCTTCAAACGCTCCTGCAGCAGCGTGGAAGACTGCGTCTCCTGATAGCCAAGCTCGGCGAGCGACCAGATCGTACTCGCCGTTTCCACATTCGCATCCCGATCCGCCGCGATCCGGTCGAGAGCAACGGATTCGTTCGCAGCGAGCGCCGGTGTTGCGACCATCGCCGCGGCGATTGCCAAACTCGTCATCTTCATCGTCATACTGACCCCCGAAATCTCATCTTGCCGTACCTTTGGCACTCCTGTTGCCACTTACGGGGCCGAAGGGCAAAACCCCGCCATGGTGACCGCGACCGATCCGTCCCCGACCGACAACGCTCACGAATTCTCCGTTGCGGAGCTGTCGCGGGAGTTGAAGCTCGCGGTCGAGGATCGGTTCGGCAGCGTCAGGCTGCGGGGTGAAATTTCCGGCTGGAAGGTGCCCGCCTCGGGTCACGCCTATTTCACGCTGAAGGACGAGGGCGCCGTCATCGACGCGGTCATGTGGCGCGGCCAGCGCGGGCGGCTCGACTTCGCGCCCGAGGACGGTCTGGAGGTCGTCGCGAGCGGCAAGGTGACGACCTATGCCGGCCGGTCCAAATATCAGATCGTCGTCGACCGCATGCGCGTCGCCGGCGCCGGCGCGCTGATGGCGCTCCTGGAAAAGCGCAAGACCGCGCTCGCCGCCGAAGGGCTGTTCGCGGCGGAACGCAAGCGGCCTCTGCCCTACCTGCCCCGGACGATCGGCATCGTGACCTCGCCTACCGGCGCCGTCATTCGCGACATGCTGCACCGCCTCGCCGACCGTTTCCCGCGCGACGTCCTCCTATGGCCGGTGCGCGTGCAGGGGGAGGGGGCGGCCGAAGAGGTCGCCGCCGCAATCGCCGGCATGAACGCGCTTGCCGACCCGCCCGATCTTCTGATCGTCGCGCGCGGCGGCGGCTCGATCGAGGATCTCTGGGCCTTCAACGAAGAGGCGGTCGTCCGCGCGATCGCCGCGAGCGATATCCCTGTCATAAGCGCGGTCGGGCATGAGACCGATACGACGCTCGCCGACCTCGCTGCCGATCATCGCGCGCCGACCCCGACGGCCGCCGCCGAAGCCGCCGTTCCCGTGCGCGCCAATCTTCGCGCCGGCATCGCCGACCTGGCCGCACGGCTGGAGCGAGGCGGCGCACGGGCGACCGGGCAGCGTGCGGAGCGGGCCGCAATGGTCGCCGCGCGCCTTCCCGCACCGCAGGCGTTGCTTGCGGCACGGCAGCAGCGTTTCGACGATCTGGGCGCGCGCCTGCCGCCGCCGCTCGTGATTCTCGAGCGGCGGCGCGAGCGCCTGGCGACCATTACCGCGCGTCTGCCGCGGGCGCTGTCGACCGCCGCCGACCGGGCGGCGATCCGTCTGGGCAGCGTCGCCGGGCGCCTGTCGCCGACGCTGGCGACGCGGCGGATCGAGCAGGAGGAGGCCGCCGCGACCCGCGCCGCCGCAGCGCTTCGCCGTGGCGCTTTGAACCGCCTGACCACATTTTCGCAGACGGTCGCTGCCGCCGGCCGCGTGCTGGCCTCGCTCGATCCGCGCGGTCCGCTGGCGCGCGGCTTCGCGCTCGTGGAGACGTCCGGGGGACGCGTCGTCACCGCCGCCGCGACCGCCACGGCCGAAGCCGCCCTCAAGTTGCGATTCGCCGACGGAGACGTCGACGTCGTCGTGGACGGGGCAGCTGCTCCTTCGCCAGCACCGGTACTGACATCGACATCCTTATCCGCGTCGCCAGTTCCGGCTGCCAAGCGTCGCCGCAAGCCACCGCCCGCCGCGGGACAAAGCGACCTTTTCGGATCGGGCCCGAACGAGTAGGGCAGCGGCATGACCGACGCCATTTTCTCTTCGCGGCTTTCACCATGCTGAAGCTTGGTCGCGATCGTCCGGCGCGGCTCGATTATCAATCGGGCAGCTATCGCATCCTGTCGCACGGCGATCATGTCGTGTGCGCCGTCACGGGCGAGCGCATTCCGCTCGCCGATCTGCGGTACTGGAGCCACGAGCTGCAGGAGGCCTATGCGAGTGTCGAGATCGCCGTTGCGCGCTATGCCGAGGCACGCGCGAAGGGCGAGCTGTGAGAGGCGTGTTCGCCGCGCTCGTCTGCGCGGCGTGCAGCGCGCCGCCGCCGACGGTGGCGCAGGACCTGCCGAACGGCGCCGAGCTTCCATCGCCGTCTCCCGCAATCGCCGCGGACCCTCGCGCCGAACCGGCCAGGCCGTCGACCATTCTGGCCGCGTCGGTCCAGGCCCAGTCGCGCGACGCCCAGCCGCGCGTGATCGATTTTGAAGGCGTCCTCGCCCAGGGCGGCTTTGCGCGCGGGCGTGTGCGCGGTGGTGCGCCGGCCCGCGTAACGCTCGATGAAATGGACGTACCGGTGGCGGCGGACGGCAGCTTCTTCGTGGCGTTCGGCCGTGATGACCGGATGATGAAACGGCTGAGCGTCCGTTACGAGGATGGGACTGACCTCGCGCAGTCCTTCGCTCTCGCCGACACCGACTTTCCGGAAAGCCGCCTGCCGCCGATCACGCAGAAGATCGAATCCTCGCCGCGTTTCCAGGCCAGGCGCGCGGCGGAACTGGAGCGCATCTTCGCGGCGCGCACGGGCCGCAGCGACCTCGACGGCTGGCGTCAGGATTTCATGCGGCCGGCCGAGGGCCGTATCAGCGGCGTCTTCGGCTCGCAGCGATTCTACGGCGAGGAGGCACGCAGCCCGCATTCCGGCATGGACATCGCCGCGCCTGCCGGCGCCCCGGTCATCGCGCCGGCGGCCGGCGACGTCGTGCTGGCGGGCGGCGGCTACAGCTTTGAGGGCAATCTCGTGATTCTCGATCACGGCCTCGGTCTCTATTCCGCGTTCCTGCACCTCACGCGCATCGATGTCGCCGTCGGCGACCGGCTCGAACAGGGGCAGCCGCTCGGTACGGTCGGGGCGAGCGGCCGCGCGACCGGACCTCATCTGCACTGGGGTTTGTGGTGGAACGGCATCCGCTTCGACCCGGCGGCCCTGACCGCCCGCTGAGGCCAAAAACCGACTGTTGCAAAATCGCTACACGGCCGCGCAATTCTGCCATCGAAGCCCGCGAAGCGCTTTGCGGCGCGGAATTTCGTCCGTAAGCCTCACTCGTCATATTTCGTTTCAGGTTAGGGGAATCTCAAAATGACGGCTTCGAATTTCACGCGCTATCTCAAGGCGTCGAGCGCTCCGGCGATCCTCGGCCTGGCGCTCATGTCTGCGCCTGCATTTGCACAGGACACGACGCAGCCCGATCGCGTTGGCGACAATGTCGGTGGCATCGCCCCGGTTGAGCAGGTGCAGACGGCTTCTGTTGACGATGATGTGATCGTTGTCACGGGGTCGCGCCTATCGAACCCCAATCTTGAAGGGGCCAGTCCCGTCGCGGCGGTCACTGAAGACGAGATTGAACTTCGCCAGACCAACACGGTCGAAGAATTCCTGCGGCAGATTCCGGGCGTTGTTCCGTCGATCGGTTCGAACGTTAACAATGGCAACGGTGGCAACACCTTCCTCAATCTTCGCGGCATCGGTGCGGTTCGTAATATTCAGCTTC
>JBCCAC010000293.1:0-3627 GCA_039815015.1 Pseudomonadota bacterium
AACGGCCTCTTTCGCGTGCTCGTGGAAGAGGATCCCGAGAAAGCGCCTTGGCCGAACGAACCCTTCGTCCGGCTGGGCGCCAGCGTGCGCGGCTGGATCCTGATGGACGAGGTGACCGTCGGCTTCGAGCTCTGGCGCCAGCTGAACGACTTCCCGCTGCAGAATCCTGACACGCGGGCCAACGCGCTCGAGATCGCGAACGAGACCTAATATGGCGCCGGGGCGGGTTCTGTTTCTGATTGCCGTCGGCAGCCTCTGCCTTGCAGCGCCGGCGCTGGCGCAGGAAGGCGGCGAACGTCCGGGCCAGCCTTATTCGGAACCAACGCCTGGCATATCGCAAGATCTTCCGGCCTCCGACGTTCCGGTGGATCCCTATGTGCGACCGCCGGCGGACGATACGCTGACGGCCGTTCCGGTGGTCGCGGAGGCCGACGCGGAGACGCCGCTTTCGCTCGAGACGATCCTCGCATCGTCGGTGCGGCATGCGCCGGCCATTCTGGAAGCCTTTGCCGAGGCGCGCGCCGCGGAAGGCCGGATTACATCCGCCGAGGGGGCGTTCGACCTCGTCTTCAACGCGGACACCTATTCGTTTCTGTCGGGCTTCTACGACGGTCAGTATCTGGAAACGCTCGCCATCCAGCCGCTGGCGAACAATGGCGGCCGCATCGAAGGCGGTTACCGTATCTCGCGCGGCGATTTTCCCATCTACAACGACTTTTTCTTCACGAACAAAGGCGGCGAACTGAAGGCGAAGGCAATTTATGCGCTGCTGCGCGATCGCAATATCGATGCGCGCCGGTTTGCCGTCGGTAATGCCGAACTCGAACAGCTGATCGAGGAAACCGAAGCGGTCATCGTCGCGATCGGCGTGCAGCAGCGCGCGCTGGAGGCCTATAATATGTGGGTCGGCGCCGGCCAGCAGCTGCTCGTCTACCGCAACCTTCTGGCGCTTGCTGAGGCGCGGCAGACGGGCCTGTCGCGGCAGGTCGCGCTTGGCGCGCGCGCCGACATCATCCTCGTCGAGAACGAACAGAACATCCTCAGGCGGCAGGCGCTGGTGACGCGGGCGGAGCGCGACGTCGAGCAGGCCGCCAACCGGTTGTCGCTATTCTATCGCACGAACGCGGGCCGGCCGAAGCTGCCCGTCATGTCGCAACTGCCGCCACGCCTGCCGCAGCTCGGCGCGGAGGTACCCGACACGATGATGGCGATCATGGCGCGGCGCCCCGACCTGCAGCTGATCGAGCGCCGGCTGGACCAGGCGCGGCTGAAACTGCAACTGGCGCGCAACGAGTTGCGGCCGAAGCTGGATGTGTTCGGCGAGATTTCCAACGATTTCGGTGCCATCGGAGAGGGAACGGAGTCGCGCGACGGATTCGAGACCATCGTCGGCCTGAACTTTTCCATCCCCCTGCAGCAGCGCGGCGCGCGCGGCCGTATCGATGCCACCAATGCCGAACTGCGCGGCATCGATTTCCGCCGTCAGCGGGCCGAGGAACAGCTTGCCAACACGCTCAGGGAAACGCGAATCGCGATCGACGCCGCACGCGAACTGGCGCGTCTGGCGGCCGAAGAACAGGAACGGGCCGAGCGTCTGGCCGCCGGCGAGCGGCGCCTGTTCGAGGCCGGCGCCAGCGACTTCTTCCTCGTCAATCTGCGCGAAGAGGCGGCGGCGGATGCGAACGTGCGCCGGCTGCAGGCGGATTTCGATGTCCTCGCTCGCCGCGCTGACCTCGCGGCGATCACGGCCGACTTTGAGCTTCTGGGCATGGAATAAGCGCCGCTGTGTCCGAATGATCGCCTGCGACGTCAGCGGGAAAGGGCGTCGTAGAGATTTTCCAGATGGGGCACGAATTCGCGGCAGATCGTGATCGACACGGTCTCGGGATCGTAAAAGGCGTTCGGTTCCCCGCAATCGGTAACGACGAGCGTCACCTCCTTCGGCAGCATCAGGTCGGAATTGAGCGTACGCGCGGCGCGCGCCAATATACGGTTTGCGGCACCGTCCTGAGGCGTATCGGTCCCTGCGAACACGACGGTCTGGTCGAACGTCAGACCGCTCATCTCATCGAAAATCATGTCCCAGCTGCGGGCGGCGCGCTCATGCTCTTCGGGGCAGGTTTCGGCGCGATCCGGCGGTAGACCGAGCTCCTCGGCCAGCGAGCCGCGAACATCGGTGGCCGCGCCGAAGAACAGGCAGATATGATTATAATATCGCTGTTCGTCCGGTCCGTGCACGTCCCAATATGCGATTTCGTCGAAGCCGTCCGGGTCGCTCAGAAATCCGTAGGCGCTGTCGTAGATGATCTCCTGCGCGTCCTCTTCATCGAAAAACCGGTCGATCAGCAGAACGGACATGACATCGGCGGCGTCTTCCTCCTGACCGAAAATCGGCACGTCCAGAAGGTCGATCACCGCATGACCCAGTTCGTGATAGAAAACGGCCAGCAGATTGGCCTCGACGAATGCCGCCTTTGCGGCCGCATCCCTTGCGGCTGCATCGCGTTCGGGAGCGGCCCCGCAAGCAGGCATGAAGAGCGTCAGGGCCAGGACGGCTGCGAAGACGTGACGAAAGTTCATCTGCATGTTCCCGTCCGGCCGATCCTCTGGCGCATGCTTTCCGCCCGAGCCGGTCGCCTATGCAGATATGGACCGCCTCAGGTTTCGCAACGCGCCGGATAAACATAAAAGGCGGGCCCGAAATCGGACCCGCCCGTCACTTGGCGAAGGAGAAGGCGCTTATGCGGCCTTCTTGCCCTTCTCGCCTTCGATCGCCGTCGGCTGCTGCTTGCCGCCGATATGGATCTTGCGCGGCTTCTTGTGCTCGGGAATCTCGCGCACGAGGCCGATGTTGAGAAGGCCGTTCTCGAAGGTCGCTTCGGTCACCTTGATGACATCCGCCAGCTGGAAGCGGCGCTCGAACGCGCGCTTGCCAATGCCGCGATGCAGGAACTCGCGATCCGCCTCGTCTTCGGCGGCGCGGCCGGTGACGACCAGCGAATTTTCCTGAACCGTCAGATCGAGTTCGTCCTCGCTGAAGCCGGCGATCGCCATCTGGATGCGATACTCGTTGTCGCCGAGCTTCTCGATATTGTACGGAGGGTAGGCGCTACCTTCGTCGCGGCCGGCGAAATCGGCCAGGCGGCCCAGATTCTCGAAACCGATCGAGGAGCGCAGGAGGGGGGTTAAGTCGAATGTACGCATGGGTTCTCATCCTTTATCAGCAATGTTGAACGTCGGAGCCGCCATAAGGCCGGCCCCTTGCGAGCGAACGTTCGGATGCGGTCCCGGAATTCCGGCCACCGCGCGACGTCCGCACGCTTTCAATAGGTGGATATTAACCACTATCGGTTCAAGACCCTTTTCGGACCCAAATCGCACCGCACTGGCCGAAACGACATGACCGCCAAAGAGGCCGAGACCGAAACGCTGCTGACCGCGCGTCTGATCGATGGACTGTATACCGAGGCCATGGTGCTGGCGGATGAGGCACGCGCCTATTTCGATCAGGATGGCAAGGCGGACCGTGAGGTGCTCGCCCCCGTCGAACGCGTACAGTTCAGTTGCGAGAGCCTGCGCGTCACGACGCGGTTGATGCATACGGTCTCTTGGCTGCTCAACAGAAAG
>JBCCAC010000191.1:0-5150 GCA_039815015.1 Pseudomonadota bacterium
CCGCCGAGCCGGCTTTCCATCATCAGCGTCAGATTCGCCTGATAGATGTCGCCGGCATCTATGAGATCCAGGATGCGATGCACTCGCGCGGCATGCTGGGCCTCGCTGATATCCGGCCGCATCGGTGCGATATCGACGCCTCGTTCCGCGACCATTGCCTCGATATCGGGCCAGGACATGTGTTCGGCGCTGGTATAGATGCCGAAATCGAGCAGCGGGCCGTTACCGTTCCCATCCTCCGGCCAGTCGTGCGCCATTCTCGGTTCGAATGCGCCCCCCGCCTCGTAGGCGAGAGTGCCGGCAACGTGGCGACCTTCCGCCAGCGCCGCGCGCAGCCGGTCAAGTGCGGGGTTCACGTCCTTGACATCGATCGCGCGTTCGCGGCCGATTTCGTTCGCATAAAGCCGCACCGATCCGCCCTGCCGCGCATCGTCGAACAGAATGAAGGGGCGGGCGGGGTCGAACGGCATGGGTGCTGATCTTCATGTGGCGGTGCCGGCACGGCCCCCGGGAAAAGCGGCCCATAGCATGCCGGCCACCCGGCTTGACACCATGTTGAGACCGCGTTGACACCATGGACGGCCATATCCATTTCTGCGCACATGACCGATATCGCCCCCCTCGCCGCGTGCATCGTCCCCGTGACGCCGTTGCAGCAGAACTGCACTTTGTTCTGGTGCACCAGGACCATGCGCGGTGCGCTCGTTGATCCGGGCGGCGATCTTGATCGGCTGAAAGCCGTCGTCGCGGAAAAAGGCGTTACGCTGGAAAAGCTGCTGGTGACGCACGGTCATCTCGATCATTGCGGCATGACAAAGGTGCTGGCGGAAGAGCTCGACCTGCCGATCGAGGGCCCGCATCCCGACGATGCCTTCTGGATCGACCAGGCCGAGGAGCAGGGCGCACGCTTCGGCATGACCGGTACGAAAAGCTTCACGCCGGAACGCTGGCTTTACGAAGGCGATCAGGTGACGGTCGGCGAGCTGACCCTCGATGTGCTGCACTGCCCGGGACACACGCCCGGGCACGTCGTTTTCCATCATCCGCCGTCGAAGCTGCTGATCGTCGGCGACGTGCTGTTCCAGAATTCCATAGGGCGCACGGACTTTCCGAGGGGCGATCATCAACAGCTGATTGACGCCATCCAGACGAAATTATGGCCGCTGCCCGACGAGACCGCGTTCGTACCCGGCCACGGCCCGATGTCGACCATCGGTCAGGAAAAGAAGACCAACCCCTTCGTCGGCGCCTACGGCTAGCCGGTCACAGCATCAGGACGAAGGTCCAGACCGGCAGCGCCAGCAGCAAAAGCCAGGTAAGCACCGTTCCCGTGACGCGCGGTTTGTTGGGCGCGGGGCGCGCCATGCCGGCGGCGTGCAGAAGCCGCGCCAGAACTAGCGTCGCCGCGACCACCATCAGCCCGGTACGATTGCCACCGGCCAGCTCGATCAGCAGAATGAGGATGAGCAGCATCGGCACATATTCCGTGAAATTGCCGTGCGCGCGGATGCGGGCGATCAGCACCGGATCGTCCGCATCGCCAAGGTTTACCTTTTTCGCCAGGCGAACCTGCGAGACGCGATAGGAGAGGACGAGCAGGATCAGGGTCAGGATCGCGGCGGTTCCCATGGTGATGGTGGGCATTCGTCTATCTCTCCCCCGGTTTCATTCGGACGCGGCGATGCCGGAATGCGCCCTTGCAAAGACGGGCGATGCCGCTATATCGCGCCGCTTGCAACGGCAATGGCTGAAGAGGGCGCGTCGACGCCCCGCTCCGGGCCGATCCGACAGACGTATTTCGAGAAGGTGCCGAGATGGCCGTCCCCAAACGCAAAGTATCGCCCGCCCGCCGCGACAAGCGCCGTGCGCATCACGCTCTGACGGCGAAGAACTATCAGGAATGCCCCAATTGCGGCGAGCTGAAGCTGCCGCATCATGTCTGCGGGGCGTGCGGCTATTATAACGGTCTGCAGATCGTCGCTGACGAAGAACTGTAAGGCGGCTTGCGGGCCGGGGATCTTTCCGGTCTACAGCGCGTCATGACCAGCAAGCCGATCATCGCGCTCGACATCATGGGCGGCGACGAGGGCGCGCCCGTGACGATCGCGGCGGCGCACCTCGCGCATCGGCGCTATCCGGATGTGCAGTTCCGGCTCTATGGCGACGAGGCGGTCATTGCGGAGCGACTGGCCAAATATCCTGCCCTGGCGTCAGCGTCGGAGATCGTCCACACCGACGTCAAGGTGCTGGGCACCGACAAGCCTAGCCAGATCCTAAGATCGGCACGGAAATCGTCCATCGGCCTGGCGGTGAACGCCGTGAAGGCCGGCGAGGCGCACGCCGCCGTCAGCGCCGGCAATACCGGCGCACTCATGGCGCTCGCGAAAATCGGCCTGAAAACCATGCCGGGCATCGACCGGCCGGCTCTGGCTGCGCTCCTGCCGACCATGCGCAACGACTCCGTCATGCTCGACCTCGGCGCCAACGCCGAGTGCGACGATGAAAACCTCATTCAGTTCGCCGTCATGGGCGCCGCCTTCGCACGCATCGTTCTTGGCGTCGACGAACCTCGCGTCGCCATCCTCAACATCGGTGAGGAAGAGCTGAAGGGGACGGACGATCACAAGGAGGCCGCGGATGCGCTGCGCGCCGCCGACCTGCCCATGACCTATGCCGGTTTCGTGGAGGGTGACAAGATCGGCCGCGGCGAAGTCGACGTGATCGTATCGGACGGTTTCTCGGGCAATGTCGCGCTGAAGACAGCCGAAGGCACGGCAAAACTCGTCGTCGAGTTGCTGCGCCGGGCGTTTCGCGCCAATCTCTGGTCGATTCTGGGGTTCTTCATGTCGCGGCGCGTCCTCGCCAGCCTGCGCGCGCATCTCGATCCGAATGCCCATAATGGCGCCGTCTTTCTGGGCCTCAACGGCATCGTCGTGAAGTCGCACGGCAGCGCCAATGTAGAAGGCTTCGCGAACGCCATCGGCGTCGCCCGCGACCTCGTGCGCGACGATATTCAGCGGCGGATCGCGGACGATCTGGCGCATTTCCAGGCGCGCCGGGCGGACGACCATGTCGCCGCGGATGACAAGGACCTGGCTGCATGACCACGGCCCATGGCGCCAATGCACGGCGCGCCCGTATCGTCGGGACCGGCAGCTATCTGCCGGCAAATGTCGTGACCAATACCGAGCTTTCCAGCCGCGTCGATACCAGCGACGAATGGATCGTCGAACGAACCGGCATTCAGCGCCGCCATATGGCGGCCGAAGGCGAGATGACGTCCGACCTTGCCACCGCCGCGGCAAAACGGGCACTCGAAGCCGCAGGCATCGCCGCCAGCGAAATCGACCTGATCGTGCTGGCGACGGCGACGCCCGACAATACGTTTCCCGCCAGCGCAACGACGGTGCAGGAAAAGCTGGGCGTCGGTCCGTGCGCCGCCTTCGACGTTCAGGCCGTGTGCTCCGGGTTCGTCTACGGGCTTGGCGTCGTCGATGCGATGATGCGCGCCGGCGGGCATGACAAAGTGCTCCTGATCGGCGCAGAAACCTTCAGCCGCATCCTCGACTGGGAGGATCGCGGCACCTGCGTCCTCTTTGGCGACGGCGCCGGTGCAGTGGTGATGACGGCAGAGACCGGCGGCGAGAAGGGCGTATTGTCGACGAAGCTGCATGCCGACGGCGCGCACAAGGGCCTCCTCTACGTCGACGGCGGCCCCTCCTCGACCGGGACGGTCGGCAAGCTGCGCATGTCGGGCCGGGAAGTGTTCCGTCATGCGGTCAAGAACCTGGCCTCCGTCGTCGGCGAAACGCTCGACCTTGCCGGCCTGACGGCGGCAGACGTCGACTGGGTCGTTCCGCACCAGGCCAATCTTCGCATTCTGGAAGCGACGGCAAAGAAGCTGGGCATGACCATGTCGCAGGTGATCGTCACGGTCGGCGAACACGCCAACACCTCGGCGGCGTCGGTGCCGCTGGCGCTGGACACGGCGGTCAGGGACGGCCGCATCAAGGAGGACGACCTTCTGCTGCTGGAGGCGATGGGCGGCGGATTTACATGGGGTGCCGCCGCCGTTCGTTGGTAGCGGCTTTCACCGGAGGTTCATTTTTGCTAATTGTCGCCACGATAGAAAGGGGATTCGATCTATGTCGGAAACGAATACGCTGACACGCGCCGAACTGGGCGACGAACTGCACGATCAGATCGGACTGTCGCGCACCGATTCCGTACAGTTGGTTGAAACCGTGCTCGACAAGGTGTCGGACGCCCTGCTTCGCGGCGAAAACGTCAAGATATCCAGCTTCGGCAGCTTCATTCTGCGCGACAAGAACCGGCGCATGGGCCGCAATCCCAAAACCGGTGAGGAAGTGCCGATCGAACCGCGCCGCGTCCTGACCTTCCGCCCCAGCCAGATCATGCGCGACACGATCAACAAGGGCTGAGGCCAGATGGCCAAATCCCCCGACGCCTTTCGAACGATCAGCGAAGTCGCGACCGAACTCGATGTCGCGCAGCATGTTCTGCGATTCTGGGAAACCAAGTTCGACGAGATCGCGCCCGTCAAACGGGGCGGCAATCGCCGCTATTACCGCCCGGACGACGTCGCGCTCCTGAAACGCATCAACACGCTCCTCTATACCGATGGCTATACCATCAAGGGCGTGCAGAAGCTGCTCGCCGACCGCGGCGTGAAGGCCGTGCTGGCCGGGCCAGATGCCGCAGCGGTTGCGGAGCCAAGCGACAAACCCGCGACAGACCATATGGCTGTGCTCCCCGCCCTGCGGCAGGTGCGCGACCGGTTGTCATCGGCAATCGACGCTGCGCATCAGCGCTGATTTGAACATATGATCTTCCGTTCGTAGCGGATGGAACTCGACCGGACGCTTGTCCGCTTGAACATTGACGATCGCACCAATTTACGGGATGGAAACATCACGCGCCCGTTCAGGAGTTGCTTGCCATGACCATGAAATTTTCTGCCATTATAACTGCCGCCACGCTGGCCGCTTTCACCGCCGCACCGGCCGCCGCCGTTCCATTCGATGTTACCGGCTTCGATCTCGAATTCGGCCCTGGCTTCGAGGCCGGCGGGAATAATGGCGGCAGTACCGTCGCGCTGGAATTCCTGTCCACCGGGACGGAAGTGCCGA
>JBCCAC010000420.1:0-1855 GCA_039815015.1 Pseudomonadota bacterium
CAATTGCCGCAACATTGTCCAAACGGGCCGGGGCCGAAGGGAAGAAGGGGCAGCCATGGTGATGCGACCGGCCGATCCGCAACGCGGTAATTTCGGTAACAGCTTTCTTCTCTGGCTGGGTGTGGGCATCTTCCTCGTCGGCGGCAGTTTCATCTATTTCTATGGCAATCTGCGTGCGAGCACGCTGTCGCCCAGCGATACGGTCATCGATCGCGCCGACGATGATCTGCAGAGCCGCACCGTCCCGCGGGAGGCGCAGCGGGCGCTGCAGGAACTCGGCATCGACCCCGATGAAAGCGGCCTGTCACCCGAGGCGCAGACCGCCATCGCCCGCGCGCATCAGGCAGCGCTCGCAGCCAATCGTGAAACCGTCGAGGATGACTCGGCCATCGCTGCGGAGACCGCGACGGGTGCGGATGGCGCCGAGGACGTCAGCGGCGGCGATGACGATGCAGGCACGCTGGGTGCGGACACGCTCGGTACGGACCCAATCGATGAGGGCGTCTTCACCGAGCCGGAAACGCCGACCGGCGGCTGACCTCGCACTAGCCGGTTCGGCGTTCGAGGCCGGCCAGCGCCTCCTCCAGCATCAGCATCTGCCACAGGGTACGGCTGTGCTCCGCACGCCCGTCCCGGTGCGCGGCGGCAAGCGCCCCGAAACGATCCATGTCGAACCAGCCGGAACGCGCGACCCGTGATCCGGCGCCGAGCGCGGCGACCCTGTCGGCGAGGGCACCGCGGAACCAGCGCGTGATCGGCACGACGAAGCCCATTTTCTTCCGATAGAGAATGTCGTTCGGAAGATGGCCGCGCAGCGCGCGCTTCATGAGCCACTTGCCCTCGCCCCCCGACAGGCGCCGGCGCGGCGCCAGCCCGGCGATCCATTCGACGAGACGATGGTCGAGCAGCGGTTCGCGCGCCTCCAGACTGACCGCCATCGACGTGCGGTCGACTTTCGTCAGGATATCGCCCGGTAGATAATGACGGATGTCGGTGTATTGTGCGCGGCCGAGCGCCGTGTCGGCGGGTGCCGCGGCAAAGGTATCAGCGTAGAGCCGACGCGCTTCATAGCCGCCGAGCGCCGATCTGAGATCGCCGGAAAAGAGCCCCGTGCGCGTCCGGTCCGACGTAACGGAGACGGCGTGATAATAGGCCTCGCCGGCATCCATCGCGAGCGCCTCGAACGTCGTTTTCGCCCGCAGAAAGCGCGGCGCGCCGTCCAGTTTCGGATAGGCACGGCCGAGCGCGCCGAATAGGCCGCGCCGCATCCCGGCCGGCAACAGCCCGCGCACGCGGTCCTCGTTCATGAACAGGCGGTAGCGCCGGTATCCCGCCATCGCCTCATCGGCGCCATCGCCCGAAAGGGCGACCTTCACATGCTCGCGCGCCAGTTCGCAGACGCGGTAGGTCGGGAGCGCGGAAGCGTCGGCAAAGGGCTCGTCGAACGCGCGGCCGAGCGTTTCGATCAGGCCGTGATCGTCGGCGGTGACCTGACGCGTATGATGGTCGGTCGCGTAGCGCTGCGCGACCGCGGCGGCGTGGGATGTTTCGTCGAAGCCGCCCGCGTCGAAGCCGATGGAAAGGCTCTTCACCTGTCGCTCGGAAATGCCGGCCATCAGTGCCACGACGGCGGAGGAATCGACGCCGCCGGACAGGAAGGCGGCGACCTCCACATCCGCGACACTTTTGCCATTGCTGCCCCAAACAGTTCTTTAGCACGGTCAATTGCTAACTGTTCAGCACGATCGACAAATTCGCAGCCGCCATAATAGCGCTTACCTGGAAGTCCTTCGGCATATTTATTAGTTAAGACTGAACCTTGAGCTGCCAACACCGCAGGAGAAGTAAAATTTTC
>JBCCAC010000377.1:0-2557 GCA_039815015.1 Pseudomonadota bacterium
CTGCCATGTGGTTGTCATAACCTTGCATGAGTATAGCAGCATTTGGGGCATTCTGAAATCTGTGTGATAGGAGCCGATAAGATGCGAAGCGTCCTGCTTCGGTGATCCCGCGAGCGGCGGCTTGATCGGCGGCGGTGGCTTTTCTTTCTTCCAAGTCGAGCAAATCGTGGAAGCACCGCTGCAGGGCAATACGCGCTCTGCGCGTCAGGCAGAGCCATCGACGCCGCTCGATGGGGCATGCGGTGTCCGCCGCGCAGATATTGAGGACGTGCCGGCGCCGCCTGTTCTCGCTCTCTTTGGACTCGGTATGCTCGGCCTGGGCCTGCAGCGTCGACGGCGGCGGTTCGCTTAGGAGAGCTGCGGTGGACCACTAACGACGTTCCGTTTTCCAGCCGGAATAACGATAATAGCCCTAATTTCGGCTGCGAGAACATAAAAAGAACTTTCTGCTTGCTTGGTCAGAACAAAGCAGGTACGCCCGAGTCCTGTTGAATGGCCGGAAGGCCGCAGCTAGGGAGCCTCGACGATGGCCGCAGCATTGAAGGTGGTGGAAACCGGAATGGACAAGCAGAAGGCGCTGGACGCCGCGCTGGCGCAGATCGACCGTGCCTTCGGCAAGGGCTCGGCGATGAAGCTGGGTCAGCAGGAAAAGGTCGAGATCGAGGCGATTTCGACGGGCTCCATCGGGCTGGACCTGGCGCTGGGCGTCGGCGGGTTCCCGCGCGGCCGCATCATCGAGATCTACGGGCCGGAATCGTCGGGCAAGACGACGCTCGCGCTGCACGCCATCGCCGAGGCGCAGAAGGCGGGCGGTACGGCGGCTTTCGTCGATGCCGAACATGCCCTTGATCCGATCTACGCCAAGAAACTGGGCGTCGACACGAACGAGCTGATCGTTTCGCAGCCCGATACGGGCGAGCAGGCGCTGGAGATCGTCGACACGCTGGTGCGTTCCAATGCGGTCGACATTCTCGTCGTCGACTCGGTCGCAGCCCTGACGCCGCGCGCGGAGATTGAGGGGCGAGATGGGCGACAGCCATGTCGGCCTGCAGGCGCGACTGATGAGCCAGGCACTCCGCAAGCTCACGGGCTCCATCAACCGGTCGCGCACGACGGTCGTCTTCATCAATCAGGTGCGCATGAAGATCGGCGTCATGTACGGCAATCCGGAAACCACCACAGGTGGCAACGCTTTGAAATTCTATGCGTCCTGCCGGCTCGACATCCGCCGCATCGGCCAGATCAAGGACCGCGACGAGGTCGTCGGCAACACGACGCGCGTGAAGGTCGTCAAGAACAAGGTTGCGCCGCCGTTCCGCCAGGTCGAATTCGACATCATGTATGGTGAGGGCATTTCCAAGACGGGCGAAATTCTCGATCTCGGCGTCAAGGCCGGCATCGTCGAAAAATCCGGCGCCTGGTTCAGTCATGATTCCACCCGCATCGGGCAGGGCCGGGAAAATTCGAAGGCATTCCTGAACGAGAACCCCGAATTCCTCGCGAAGATCGAAGCCGCCATTCGCGGCAAGAAAGAGGAAGTCGATGAAGCGCTCTTGGAGGGCGAAGAGGCGGACTAGGGCTTCGACAAGGCGTTTTGCGGGTCACACGTGAATGTAAAACGCGTGTGACCCGTGTGACCTTCACGGTACGGGCGCATTGAGGAGCGAAGCCGATGACGATCCCCGGGAGCTGCTGTTGCGGCGCGGTCCGCTTCGAACTTGCCGCGCCGCCGTCCATGATGGGGACGTGCCACTGCTCGCGTTGCCGCAAGGTCGGTGCCAGCAGCTTCGTCTTCGTCGCGCGCGACGCCTTCACATTGTTGTCCGGTGCCGACAATATCGCGACCTATGCGCCGGAACCCGGCTATCGCTATGCCCGCAGCTTTTGCAGCAAATGCGGGACCGCGCTCGGTGAGATCGGTTCCGACGCCCCTTCCTTTCCGGTGCCTGCCAATACGCTCGACGCCGATCCCGGAGTGCGCAACAGGTTTCACGAATTCACGGCGGAGAAGCCCGGCTGGTACGAAATCGCGGATGACGCAAAGCAGTTTCCCGGACATCCGGTGAAGGCGGATCCGCAGGACGGCTGAATTTCCGCTTTCTCTGCGACATTCTCACCAATCGCGTCTCGTCTGCGTGACCGCCCTCGACGGAATGCGCCTGACCGCCTATCTCGCCTGCCGTGCCCGACATTTCCACCGCCGATCTGCCGCCCAAGAGCCGCAAGCTGTCGAAGCTGCGGCTGATCTGGGATTTCGCCCGCGCCTATCCCGTTCAGATCATCCTCGCCTTCGTCGCGCTCGTCGTCGCCGCCGGCGCGACGCTCGCCATTCCGCAGGGGCTGAAGCTGATCGTCGATCAGGGCTTCGGCGGCAGCGATCCCGATGCCATCGCGCCCTATTTCATCGGCCTGATCGGTGTCGTCATCATAATGGCGCTGGCGACGGCGACGCGCTTCTATTTCGTGTCCTGGCTCGGGGAGCGTGTCGTCGCCGACCTCCGCGTCGCCGTACACCGGCATCTGCTGTCGCTCGACCCGGCCTTTTTCGAGGAAAACC
>JBCCAC010000383.1:0-2489 GCA_039815015.1 Pseudomonadota bacterium
TCCAGGAGGGGGCACCCTGATGATCGAAATCGCCGCGCGTCAGCTGGCGCGCCGTACCGCCATCGGCGCTGACCGTGAACAGATGATTGGTGCCCTGTTCGAAATAGCCCTGGCCGTCGCCGCGATAGAAGATGTCGTCGACGACGGTCGGCGGCTCCGCCCAGGTCGCCCCTTCCGGCGCGGTCGGCAATTTCGCGAACGGCTCCGGCTTGTCCTTGACGAACATCGTAAAGGCCAGGCGATCGCCGCCGGGTGCCCAGGCCAGACCCTGAGGCGCGCTGGCCAGTTCGGTCAGGCGCGCGGTCTGGCCGGAATCCATCCAACGCACGAAGATCTGCGGGTCGCGGTCGGCGCCGGTCACATAGGCGAGCCGCTTGCCGTCGGGCGACCAGCGCGGACTGGAGTAGCTGGCCGTCCCGCTAAGGATCGGCCGGTGTGCGCCCGATGATACGTCCACCGTCCAGATGTTCGAACGCGCGGTATCGGTCATGCGGTCGAAACTGCGCCGCACATAGGCGATGGTGCGTCCGTCGGGTGAGATCTGCGGATCAGCGGCGAATTCCAGATCGAACACATCGACCGGCTGAAAAACGGCCGGATCGACTGGAACGTCCGTGGCCTCTGGTGTCGTCGCCGGTTGCGCGGCGAGCGGCGAGGCGAGCGGCAGGGCGATCGCCAGAGCCATGGACATGAAGATGTTCGCACGCATGAATCGCTTCCTCTTTTCAGCCGCTCGTAACGATTGGTCTTATGCGAAAAACGGCGGACGAACCAAGGTCTGTAATTCTTGGGATCTACGATGAGAACGGATCGTCAATTCAGCACCGGCCGGAATGATATTCCTGTTTAGACCAAAGCTTGAAAGACCAGGGCTTCAAAAACCAGGGCTTCAAAAACCAGGGCTTCAGGTCTTGGCGTACGGATTCGCCTTGGACCGCATCAGCATGCGCAGAGGCACGCCGTCCAGATCGAAGGCGGCGCGCAGCGAGTTCATCAGATAGCGCTCATAGCTTTTCGGCAGAAGATCGAGACGGCTGCCGAAGACGACGAAACTGGGGGGCCGGGTTTTCGCCTGCGTAACGTAGCGCAGCTTGATACGTTTGCCCTTCGGCGCCGGCGGCGGGTTCGCGTCCATCGCGTCCTCGAACCAGCGATTGAGCGCACCCGTCGGCACGCGCCGGCTCCACGCCTCACGCTGCGTGAACGCGACCTCGATGAGCGTATCGATGCCCTTCCCCGTCAGGCCCGAGACCGTCAAAAGCGGCACGCCGGAAATCTGGCTGAGCCCATCGGCCAGCGCCGCCTTGACGCCATTGAAAAGCGAGGACTGGTTTTCGGCACTGTCCCATTTGGAAAGCGCGATGATGAGCGCCCTGCCCTCCTGCAGCACCTGATCGGCAATCTTCAGGTCCTGCGCTTCAAGGCCCAGCGTCGCGTCCAGAAGCAGCACGACGACTTCGGCGAAGTCGATGGCCCGGCGCGTATCGGCGACGCTCAGCTTTTCCAGCTTGTCGTTCACCTTCGCGCGCTTGCGAACGCCGGCCGTGTCGATCAGGCGAACCTCGCGCCCCTCCCAGCTCCAGTCGATCTCGATGGAATCGCGGGTGATGCCGGCCTCCGGCCCCGTGACCAGCCGGTCTTCCAGCAGCATGCGGTTGATCAGGGTCGATTTGCCCGCGTTCGGGCGGCCGACGATGGCAAGACGCAGCGGACCGTCCTCATCGTCGGCGGAGTCGCCGGCCTCTTTGGCGGCAGCGGCATCGATGTGCGGCTGAATCGCCTCGTAAAGCTCACCCATTCCCTCGCCATGCTCGGCAGAGACCGCGACCGGGTCGCCGAGACCGAGTTCGTAAGCCTCGTAAAGTGCATCCGACGCCGCGTTCGCCTCCGCCTTGTTGGCGACGAGGACGACCGGAACCTCGACGGTCCGCAACCAGCGCGCGAAATGGCGATCGAGCGGCGTCAGTCCCTGGCGCGCATCGACGACGAGCAGGATGGCGGCGGCATCGGTGACGGCCGCCTCCGTCTGTGCGCGCATGCGACCGGACAGGGTCTCCGGCCCCGCCTCCTCCAGCCCCGCCGTATCGACGGCCGTGAAGGTCAGATCGCCAAGCTCGGCAGCACTCTCGCGCCGGTCGCGCGTCACACCCGGCGTGTCGTCGACGATGGCGATGCGTTTGCCGACCAGCCGGTTGAAGAGCGTCGACTTGCCGACGTTCGGCCGGCCCATGATGACGATCTTTGGCGCGGCCATGGGCTCGGGCGTCAGCGCCAGGCGCTGAGATTACCCTTTTCATCGAGAAGGTACATGATGCCACCGGCGACGACCGGCGGCAGGAAGAAGTCATCGCCCGCCTCTTCGGTCGACGTCACGGTGCCGTCCTGCGGGCTCATCGAGATGAGCTGACCTTCCGAACCCGGAGGGGGCTTCGGCATGAAATTGATCTGGAGCATATCGCGCTCCGCAGGCGACCATAATCTCATCACCA
>JBCCAC010000395.1:0-2333 GCA_039815015.1 Pseudomonadota bacterium
AACGCCGTTCGACATATTGGGGCTTTACCACGGCCATGAAGTCGGACGGTCGGTCGAGGTATCGGGTGCGCTTCCCGACACGGTCTATCTCTATCGCCGGCCGCTGATCGATTATTGGGCGGAGCATGAGGAGACGCTGGAACATCTCGTCACGCACGTGCTGGTGCACGAGATCGGGCATCATTTCGGCCTGTCCGATGCCGACATGCATGGATTGGAAGACGAAGTGGACTGAACGCGCGACGGGCCGAGCCTTGCCGCGGAACCGGGCATTGGACGCCAACGTTTTTGGTTCGGGGCGAGATCTTCATCAGGAGAACCTTATCATGGCGATCAACCTGGACCTCGTTCGCATCGTCGGCATTGCCGCGATGATGTCGCTGCCCGCCGCCGCGACGGCTATGGACGATCATGCGGGCGACGAGCCCGAAACGGAAACGGCTGAGGTCGATCTGGACGATACCGATGTGGACGTCGATACCGATACGGACACAGACGCCGACGTGGACGTCGATACCGACGGCGAGGACGTGGATGCCGACGTCAACGAAGAGCCCGAAACCCGCCGCTGAATCAGACGGACCGGAAACAGAAAGGCGCGCGCGTTTTCGAAGAGACGTGCGCGCCTTTTCCATGTTGAAACATAAGTGTGTGCGATAATCTGGAGTTCGGTCGATGACCTTTCGTGCCCCTATTGCCCCCGCTGCTATTGCCATTTCCCTGTCCATCGTCCTCGCCGGATGCACCATTACCGGCAATGACACCGCCGATGCCGGCATCACCGGCGCCGGCGCCGGCGCCGTGGTCGGCGCGATCACCGGCGCGCCGCTGACTGGCGCTCTCGTCGGTGGCGCCGCCGGTATCATCGGCGAACGGGTCTTCAACAAGGACAAGGACGACGACGAGCCGCGTACCAAGGGCGAGCCGAACGACGAAAATTTCCAGGGCACGTCCTATGAGGACGAAACCCAGGATGACGGCACCTATTCGGAAGAAGCGGATCCGCTCGACGAGGTGGCCTACACGCCGGACACCGTCTGAGCGGACATGATTTCTTCCACCCAGGCCGGCACCAGAGTGCCGGCAGGGCCATGCCGGGCCTCGTCGAACAGATGCGTGCCCTCGCTGGGGTCGAGATTGAGTTCCAGCGTGCGCGCGCCGTTCGCGGCCGCGAGCTGGACGAAGCCGGCCGCCGGATAGACGGCGCCCGACGTTCCGATGGATACGAAGATGTCTGCCGCCGCGAGCGCGGTTTCGATCCGCGGCATGTGATAGGGCATCTCGCCGAACCAGACGATATCGGGGCGCATATGCCCCGGCGCGGCGCAATGTGCGCAGGGCGGTTCGTCGATGAGGGTCGCAGGCGCCGGCTGACGCGCGCCGCAGGTCAGGCAGAGCGCGCGGGTCAGTTCGCCGTGCATGTGAATGACGTCGGGTGAGCCGCCGCGCTCGTGCAGATCGTCGACATTTTGCGTGACGAGCGTCAGGGCGCCGTCCCAGTCCCTTGCCAGGCGGGCGAGCGCGCGGTGCGCGGAATTGGGTTCGACCGTGCCGAGAGCCGTACGGCGGGCGTCGTAGAAGCGCTGGACGAGGACGGGATCGCGCGCGAACGCCTCCGGCGTGGCGACATCCTCGACGCGGTGGCCTTCCCACAGGCCGTCTGGGCCGCGAAAGGTCGCGACGCCCGATTCGGCGGAAATGCCGGCGCCCGTTAAGACAGTGATGTTTCGGAGCTTGTAAGCCATGTCCGTACTCTCCATCCTGGGCGAGGCTTAGAAAGTGGGACCTTTATGACAAGCCGCATCGGAGTTCTGGGCGCCGGCGGGCGCATGGGCCGCGCGATCATTGCCGAGGTCGGGCGCACGCCGGGTGCGACGCTGGCGGGTGCGGCCGAACGGGCCGGTCATCCGGCGATGGGGGAGGCGCTGTCGGGCGACCTTACCATTTCCTGCAACACGTCCTCGCTGGCGCATCAGTCCGACGTCCTCGTCGACTTTACGACGCCGGATGCCCTGGCGGCCAATCTGGACGCGGCGCTGAGCGCTAAGTGCGGCATCGTCATCGGCACGACGGGCCTGAGCGACGCGCAGCTGCGCGCGGTCGACAATGCGTCGGGGCATATCGCGGTGCTGCAGACGGCGAATACGAGCCTGGGCATCACCATGCTGGCGGCGCTCGTCACAAAGGCGACGGCGGCGCTGGGCGAGGACTGGGACATAGAAGTCGTGGAGATGCACCACCGGGACAAGGTCGATGCGCCGTCCGGAACGGCGCTGATGCTGGGCGAGGCGGCCGCGAAGGGCCGGGGCCGGCCGCTGTCGGCATTGCGGGCG
>JBCCAC010000127.1:0-6932 GCA_039815015.1 Pseudomonadota bacterium
ACGGCGACGCGATTGTCCTCGGCCAGCGTCGCGTATTTCTCGCCCTCGAAAACCGAGAGATAGACCATGCGGCCGCCGATCAGGAGGCCGGCCGCCGCCTGTACGCCGCCGATGAACAGCGCGCGGCGGGTAAAGGTCTGTTCGCGGGCGGCGTCGTTGTTCACTCAGCGTCCTCCTCGCCGTCGACGTAGCGCCGCTGCAGGCGCACGAAGATCGCCGCCACCAGCGGAAAGGCCGCCAGCGTCGCGAGCCCTTCTGTCAGAAAGGGCGTGAAGGGAAGGTCCGGACCGGCGAATAGACAGAGTCTCCAAAGCGCTAGCTGGTAGATAAGAATGAAGGGCGTCGCGACCAACCAGTCCGATAACCAGTGTACGCGAAGCGCCAGCCTGTCCACCCATATGGCGGTAATCATGAACAGCGGCAGAAGAACCGCATTCGCGCCGAACGGGGCGCCGAACATCAGATCGGCGACCAGGCCGAGCGGAACCGCGACCCAGGCGGCAAGCTGACCGGGCCGGTAGACGGCGAACAGAAAGACGAGGATCAGTCCGAAATTCGGCCAGCTGGGCAAGGGCAGAAAGACGGGCGCGGTCGAGAGGAGAAAGCAGACCATCACCAGAAACGGCGGGATCAGCTTCAGGAGCCGCCGCGCCATCAGCCCCGCGCGTTCGCGGCCTGACAGCGAGGCCCAGGGCCGTGCCGGATGGGGCGGCGTCACGATGACCTCATGGCAGCGGCGCGTCGGCGGGTCTGGCAGCCTCCGGCATGATGTCGAACATGTCCTCGGCGATCGGCGATAAGGGCGGCACGTAGGGCTGCTCGACGAGCACGAACTGCCCGAGCGCGGGAAGGGCCGCCGGCCGGGCGAGCGGGCGCGGCTCGTCGGGCGCGACGACGGTCGCGACCGGGATGCCGGGCGCGAAGAGACCGCCGTCGCCGGAGGTGACGAGACGGTCGCCGAGGACGACATCGTTCGACGTCGGGCCGGTCAGGTCGATTTCGACCGTCGCATCGCCCTGACCGAGGAGGAGTGCAGGAATACCGGTTCTGACGACGCGCACGGGAATGCGGCTCGACGCGTCGGTTATCAGGAGGACGCGCGCTGCGTTGCGGCCGACCTCTACCGTGCGTCCTATCAGGCCGGCGGCCGTCCTGACCGGCTGGCCGGATTCGACGCCGTCCTGCGCGCCGCCGGCGACGATGGCCTGCCGTGCCGCCGCGCCGCCCGATGCGCCGGCAATGGCGAAGACGCCGACGCGGGTCTGTTCGGGATCGACGACATCCAGGAGCGATTTCAATTCCGCATTTTCGCGAATGGCCTTGTCATAGCGGCGACGATGTTCGCGGTAGAGAAGTTCGCGCTTTTCCAGTCTTTGTACGCGCCGGGCGGCATCGACATAGGCACCGGCGTCGTTCCAGATGCCGGCAACGGTTTCGACCGGCACCTGCAGCACCGCCCAGAACGGCGCCACTACGTCTGCCGCCGCGCCGCGCAGATCGTCGGCACGATCGGGCGCCAGGCGGCTCATGACGAGAAGACCGATGGCGACGCCGATGGCGAGCGTCAGGAACGAACGGCCAAGAAAGGCGAAGGTACGCGCCCGGCGCGACGTGCCGCTGCGGGTCTTTCGGGGCGGCCAGGCCATTTGCCGGCTGCGCCTACTGTGTGGTCAGGACGCCGCGGTAAACGGGATCCTCCAGCGCGCGGCCGGTACCGAAAGCGACGCAGGTCAGCGGGTCGTCGGCGACGGTGACGGGAAGGCCGGTGGCATCGCGAATGACCTCGTCGAGCTCGCCCAGCAGCGCGCCGCCGCCGGTCATGACGATGCCCTGGTCGACGATGTCGGCGGCCAGTTCCGGCGCCGTGTTTTCAAGCGCCTGCCGGACGCCCTCGACGATCTGGCTGACGGGCTCCGACAGCGCCTCGGCCACCTGCGCCTGATTGATGGTGATCTCTTTCGGGACGCCGTTCATCAGGTCGCGGCCCTTGATGTCGAGCCGGAGACCGATGCCGTCTGTCGGTGGTTTCGCCGTGCCGATCTCCGTCTTGATCCGCTCGGCCGTCGCCTCGCCGATCAGGAGGTTATGGTTGCGGCGGACATAGGAGGTGATGGCATCGTCCATCTTGTCGCCGCCGGTGCGCACGCTGGTGGTATAGGCGAGGCCACGCAGCGACAGGACCGCAACCTCCGTCGTGCCGCCGCCAATGTCGACGACCATGGACCCGATCGGCTCGGTCACCGGCATGCCGGCGCCGATCGCGGCCGCCATGGGTTCGTCGATCAGATAGACCTGGCTCGCGCCCGCATTGTTGGCGGCATCGCGAATGGCGCGCCGTTCGACGCTGGTGGACCCCGACGGCACGCAGATGACGATTTCGGGGTGCGAGAAGAAGGACCGTTTGTGCACCTTGTTGATGAAGTGCTTGATCATGTCCTCGGCGACGTCGATGTCGGCGATGACGCCGTCGCGCAGCGGCCGGATGGCATTGAAGGTACCGGGCGTCTTGCCCATCATCATCTTGGCGTCGTTTCCGACCGCCTTCACCGACTTGCGCCCGTCAATCGATTCCATCGCGACGACGCTCGGCTCGTTGAGAACGATGCCTTCGCCGCGCACATAGACGAGCGTATTGGCCGTTCCGAGATCGATGGCCATGTCTTTTGAAAAGAAGGACGAGAAGCTGCTGAACATGTAGGGATGGCTCGTCGGTTCGAGGGGTGGAATGATGATGTTCGCGGTCCTTAGCGAAGCCGCCCCGACTATGCGAGCGTTTCTCCCACGTGGTTCGCGGGCCCTTTCCGCTCGTCAGAATCGGGAGCGGTGCCTAGACCGGACATCGTCATGACCCGCCTTCGCCGCCTTCCGGATACTCTCGTCGACCGCATCGCCGCCGGCGAGGTGGTCGAGCGGCCCGCGTCGGCCGTCAAGGAGCTCGTCGAAAACGCGCTCGATGCCGGCGCGCGGCGCATCGCGATCGAGCTGGACGATGGCGGCATGACGCGGATCGAGGTCACCGATGACGGCCGTGGCATGGCGCCCGAGGAACTGCGTCTGGCGATCCAGCGCCACTGCACCTCAAAACTGGGCGATGAGGATCTGAGCGCCATAGCGACGCTGGGATTTCGCGGCGAGGCGCTGCCCTCGATCGCCAGCGTCAGCCGCTTCGAGATCGCCAGCCGGCCGGCAGACGGAGATGAGGCGGAAACCGCCGGCTGGCGTCTGGCGGTGGATCATGGCGCCCCCGTGGCTGATGCGCCGGCGGCGCTCGCGACCGGAACGCGCGTTACTGTCGAGGCGCTGTTCGAGAAGGTGCCCGCGCGGCGCAAGTTCCTGAAGTCCACGCGGTCGGAAATCGCCGCCATCCGCTACACGGTGCGCCGGCTGGCGATGGCGCGCGCCGATGTCGGCTTCCGGCTGGTGCATCAGGGCCGCGCGCTTCTTGATGTGCCGCCGGCCGCGCTCGACCTGGTGCCAGCGCGGGTCGAGCGGTTGGGTGCGATCCTGGGTCGCGATTTCACCGCCAGCGCGGCGCCGGTCGATTACCGGCGCGAAGGCATGGTGCTGGGCGGTCTGGCGGGCGTGCCGACCTACAATCGCGGCGCGGCCGATCATCAATATCTGTTCGTCAACGGCCGGCCCGTGAAGGACCGGCTGCTGCTGGGCGCGGTGCGCGGTGCCTATCGCGACCTGCTGGCGCGCGACCGGCATCCGGTGCTGGCCCTGTTCCTCGATATTCCGCACGCGGATGTCGATGTGAACGTGCACCCGGCAAAGACGGAGGTCCGCTTTCGCGATGCGGCGCGCGTGCGCGGCGGTATCGTCAGCGCGCTGCGTCACGCGCTCGACGCCGACAGTGGACGAACGGCCGTCACGGTCAGCGATGCGGCCCTGGCGCATTTCCAGGCTGAGGAGGTCGGCGGGCCTGAAACTTCACCCCTACCGCAATCCCACGCGCCGCTGCCGGCGGATTCGCGCTGGTTCGGTGAAGCGCGATCGCGCTTCACGCCGCCGCCGCAGGCGCGCGATCCGCAGACGGGCGCAACGGCGCCGGTGATGGCACCGGCTGCGCCGCCGTCCGGTAAGGACTATCCGCTTGGCGCCGCGCGGGGCCAGGTGCACGAAAGCTGGATCGTCGCGGAAACGCCCGATCATCTCATCATCGTCGATCAGCATGCGGCGCATGAACGGCTGACGCTGGAAAAACTGAAGGCAAACGTCGCCACGCAGAAGGGCGCATCGCAGGCCCTGCTGGTCCCGGACGTCGTCGATCTGGATGAGGACGATGCGGCCGCCCTTGCGGCCCATGCCGAGGCGCTGGCCGAATTGGGGCTGGAGATCGAACGTTTCGGTATCGATGCCATCCTGGTGCGCGCGGTGCCGGCCATTCTCGGGACGCGCGTCGATACCGCGGCGCTGATCCGCGACCTTGCCGACGACGTCAGAACGCTGGGCGCGGCGCACGGGCTGAAGGAAAAGATCGACGAAATCTACGCGACCATGGCCTGCCACGGCTCGGTGCGCGCCGGTCGCCGGCTGGCGCTCGACGAAATGAACGCGCTGCTGCGCGAAATGGAGGCGACGCCGCATTCCGGCCAGTGCAACCATGGCCGGCCGACCTATGTGAAACTGGCCCGGGACGATATCGAGAAGCTGTTCGGGCGGCGCTGATGCTGGCCCCTAGAGGATGATCTCTAGGGCGTGATTCCATGTCGTTCGAAGAAGGCGATACTGTCTTCAAGGACGGGTGCCGTGCCGCGAAATGGCTTCGATAGCGCCTTGACTGGATCGGCGTGTGACAGGTCGGGATAGAGTTTCAGTTCGGTCGTCATACTGCCGGCCGCCTGCTGTGCCGCGGCCAGGCGTTCGGAATTGCGCGGCCTGACCGTTTGATCGTCCGTGCCCGTCGCCAGCCATAGCGGCGGCGCATCCGCGCGCGCGAAACTGACCGGCTGCGTCGCGGCGGGTTCCGGCCAGTCGCCGAACGCCGCCTCCGCCCGTTCCGACGTGAAGGGATAGAAATCATAGGGGCCGGAAAGGGCCGCGACGGCCTTGATCGTGTCGTCGGGGACGCGCTCGACATGCAGATAGTGCGGGTCGAGCGCCAGTTGGACCGCGATGTAGGCGCCTGCGGAATGACCGGCGAGAACGATGCGGTCAGGATCGCCGCCATAGCGTTCGATATGGCTGCGGGTCCAGCGGATTGCTGCCGCTCCATCCTCCAGAAAGGCTGGGAACCGGACGTCGGGTACCTTACGATAGTCAGGCACAACGACCACGAAGCCGCGCGCGGCATAGGCCCGTGCGACGAACCCATATTCGCCGCGCTCGCCATCGGCCCAGCCGCCGCCGTAGAAGAAGACCAGAACGGGCGCGCTTGTCCCGCCGTCCCTCACATCGTCGGATACCCAGATGTCGAGTGCCGTGGCCTCGTCGGTGAAGGGAACGGCGCGCGCGACCCGGCCGACACCGCTTTCGCCCGGCGTGACGGCATTCAGGGCATTCAGCATTGACGGCGGCGAACAGCCGGCAGCGGCGGCGAGCGCGGCCGTAACGGTGACCAGACGGCCGAGACTATTCTTCATTTCGCAACCGCTCTTTCCTTACGGCCGAACGGCCATTCGATGACGCCGCCGGCCCACAACGCCCACCATATGAACAGGGGCTGAAACAGCAGTCGCGGCGCATGATAGCCCCAGCCCAGGGTTTCGCCGCCGACGGCGATACCGTTCAGCGCATGGTTCAAATTCGCCGGGTACACGCAAAGCGCGTAGAGCGCGAGGCCGATGCCCGCGGCATGGCGAAACCGCCGCGTCAGCAATCCGGCCGCGCCCAGTAGCTCGGCCACGCCCGTCGCCAATATGACGAGTTCGGGTTGAGGTACCCAGGCAGGCGTGATGGCGAGAAACGGGGCGGGATTTAGAAGGTGCGCGAGACCTGCCGCCATATAGACCAGCGCCAGGACAAACCGGGCGATCTTGCGGGGTCGGCTATCGCTCATTGCCGTTCCATCTCGACGATGTGGCTCGCCAGCCGTTCTGCCTCGCGCCGGTCGTGCGTGACATAAAGCATCGGCAGTCCGCGTTCGTCGCGGATCCGTTCGATCAGCGTCAGGATTTCGTCGCCGCGCGCCGCGTCCAGGCTGGCCAGAGGTTCGTCGAGCAGCAGGAAGTCAGACCCGGCGAGCAGCGCGCGCGCGATCGCCACCCGTTTCGCCTCGCCGCCCGAAAGGCTGCGCGGCCAGCGGTCCAGAAGCGGCGCCAGTGCCAAGAGACCGACGATCTGGGACCAGTCTTCCGGTGAGGGACGGCCGAAGCGCAGATTGGCCTCGACACGCATGTGCGGAAACAGGCGGGCATCCTGAAACACATAGCCGGCACGGCGCCGTTCGGGTGGCAGGTCCGTATCCGCCCCGAAAAGCAGGCGATCCTGGACGCGGATGCTACCCCTGTCCGGACGCAGCAGTCCGGCGACCATGTTGAGGACGCTGGTCTTGCCGATGCCCGACGGTCCGAACAGGACCGTGATGCCATCGCCGGTCCGGAACGCGGCACGGACGTCGGTCTCGCCGCGTCGCAGATGAATATCGACGTCAAAGGACATGCAGGCCCCGTCCGGCTCGTCGCGCCAGGGCCTCGGAGGCGATGAGCGCGCCGAGCGAGAGAATGATGGATATGGCCGCCAGCCGCAGGACGAGGGCGTCACCGCCGGGCGTCTGTAGCGCGGAATAGATGGCAAGCGGCAATGTCCGCGTTTCGCCCGGAATGTTCGACACGAAGGTAATGGTTGCGCCGAATTCCCCCAGTGCGCGCGCAAAGCCGAGAACCGTACCGGCGAGAATGCCCGGAACGGCGAGGGGCAGCGTCACGGTTCTGAGAACACGGGCAGGGCTAGCCCCGAGCGTGCGGGCGGCGCCTTCGAGCCGCGGGTCC
>JBCCAC010000027.1:0-13455 GCA_039815015.1 Pseudomonadota bacterium
CACGCTGTCCATCATCAGGCAGACATTGCGCCCCTCTGCGCGAAACCCCTCTGCAATGGCGGTCGCCGCGTGGGCGGCGCGGACCCGTTCCATCGCCGGCCGATCCGACGTAGCGACGACGACGACGGTCCGGTCCAGACCGGCGGTGCCGAGCGCGTCCTCGACGAATTCACGCACTTCGCGACCGCGTTCGCCGATAAGCGCCACGACGTTGACATCGGCTTCGATACCGCGCGCCAGCATGCCCAGCAGGCTCGACTTTCCAACGCCCGCCATCGCGAAAATGCCGAGCCGCTGCCCCTGGCCAACCGGGACCAGCGTATCGATGGCGCGAACACCGGTGCGAAACACCCGGTCGATCGGCCGCCGCCGTAAAGGATCGGGTGCGTTGCGATAGACGGGCCGGCGATCGAGAGTTTCGGGAAGCGAACCTTTTCCATCGAGCGGTACGCCCTCGGCATTCACGATACGACCGAGAAGCGCATCGCCATATGGAATGCCGGTCATGCCGCGACGACGCTCCACATCGAAGTCTTCACCAAGACCATGCAGCGGTTCGAGCGGCGTCAGGATCGCCGTATCGGCATCGAGGCCGACCACCTCAGCGGCAAACCGGTGACCGGTAACGGGATCCACCGCATCGCAAAGCTCACCGATACGCGCGCCGAGACCGCTGACGCGTATGGTGGTGCCGGCGGCTCTGACGATACGCCCGGTCCGGGCCAGCGTATCAATTCGCGGGAGCGCCGCGACGATATCGGGCAGCGCCTCAGGCGACATGCTGCCCCGCCTCCTGCGCCCGCTCGGCAAAAGCCGTCTCCAGGGCGCAAAGCTGCGATTCCAGACCCGCATCGACGCGGCCATGCGGCCCAACGATCAGACAGTCATGCGGCGAGAGCGCCGCATCGGCGACGATGCGCAGGCAGCGCGCCTGTCCGCGCAGTCGTTCCTGAACCGTGGCGGCGTTGCCCGGGTGGACGTGAACCTCGACCGGACGGTCGTCGCCGCTCGCAGCCAGCGCCCGCGTCGCGAGCGCGGCGACCAGGCGATCCTCCGCAAAGCCCGGCGCGATCTGCCGAACGATCGCGACGGCGAGGGTTTCGGCGCGGCGGCGCGCGTCTTCGTCCAGCTCGGCGGTCTTTGCTTCCAGATCCGCGAAGGCCTCGGCATATCGGGCGCGCGCTGCGCGTTCCGCCGCTTCCGAAGCCGCCTGCTCGGCGCTGGCGATGGCCGTCTTCAGCGCAGCGTCGCGCTCTTCGTCACGGGCCTCCATGCTGCGCAGCATGTCCGCAGCATTTTTCGCCGTGCGAATGTCCTCTGCGCGGATCACCGGCGTGTCGGACATCAACGACGAATGGCGGCCGCGTGCGATCAGATAGAGCGTCATGCCGCAGCGCTTTCCGCCTCTGCGTCCAGCAGGCCCCGGTCGAGAATAGCGTCGATCAGCTGCCGCGCCGGAACACTATTCTCTTTGGCCAGCACGGCGGCCATGATCGTGTCGCGCGCGTCCGGCTGGGAGACATCGTCATCGGAAACCTCGGCAAGACCGGGAAGCGCGAGCAAGGCATCCAGTCGCGCTTCGCCATGTTCGTGCGCGAGCCGGCGCAACGTGTCGCTGTCAAAGCTGCTGGCGGCGCGCCACGCCTCGACCGCAGCACCGACAGTTCTGCTCATACCGTCGCCATCACTGGCCAGCACCGATGTCCAGGAAGGCAATGCACCCAGCGCGGCAACGCTTATATGTTCGTCGCGGGCATGAAGGCGGGCGTTTGCGGCGCGTTCGCCATATCGCCATGTCGCGTAATCGCGCGCTCGACGTATGAACTGCGCGCGCGTCACTCGGCCGGCTCCGCGCGCGGCGAAAGGCGGCGCCTGATCGCGGGCCACAGACTTGCGACGCCCAGACCGCCGGCGATGATCGCGAGAATGCCGAGACCCATGGCGAGCCCGCCGCCGCTGCGACGCTCGGGCCGCGAATAGGGCTTGGCCGGAAACATCGCGACGGTGACGTTGTCGTAGGCCAGCCCTTCGACGCCGTTCACGACGAGCGCCTTGATCTGACCGACGTCGCCGGAAAGATCGGTGCCGGCGCGGTGCTTTATGAAGACGGACGCGGACGATGGTTTCGGCGCATCGGAAAGCGGATCATGCTGCGGGATGGCCAGATGGACGCGCGCGACGACGACACCGTCGAGCGAAGTCAATGTGCGCGACATCTCCTGGCTCAGACCGTACATCAGACGTGCCCGCTCTGATAGTTGCGAGCTGACGAAGCCTTCTTTCGCGAACACGTCGCCGAGCGTCGCAAAGTCGTCGCGTGGAAATCCTTGCGCGTTGAGAGCCGCGATCGCATCGGCGAAATCGTCGCCGGCGACGGAGATCGCAAAGCGGCCCTCGCCGGTTTCCGTTTTCGATCCGTGGATGCCCGACTGGTCGAGAACAACCAGCATCTCGTTCGCGTGCGCTTCACTGAGATCGGAATATAATTCGCCGCGCCCGCACGCGGCGAGGAGGAGCAAAAGGACGAACAGAAGCGGCCTGGTCACCGGGAAACGCCTAACTCTGCTGCCGGAACAATTGCGACAGACCGTCCGAGGTGCGGTTCGCGACGTTCGACGTCAGCTGGCAGTGAAACATGAACTGGTGCGACCGGACGGTCAGGTCGATCATTTCCGATGGCGTCAGCTCCTTGCCGGACGCCGCCAGCCGATTGGCCTCGACGGCCAGACTTTTCGCCTGACCGTCGACACGGCCGAGCGTATCCATGACCGATTCCATCGCGGGCGAGATCATATCCTTGCCGGACGCGGCGGCCGCACGGTCCATCGCAGCCGAGAAATTGCCGATGTCGGTGAGCGATGCCGCCGTCGGCATATTTGTCGGCGCCACTGCCCCACTTGACGGCAGATCGGTAAGCGTAAGCGCCGCAGCGCCGATTTCGACGGACATGCCGGTACCCTCCCCCCGCGTCTAGGATTTCCGCGCCATGGTCTGCAGCGATTCGCCGACGCTGTTCGTCGAGGTGGAACTCGATTGCGCCATGAAGCTCATACGCAGCGACGTCGCGGTCAGCATCGTGATCTGGGAGGGACTGTCCTCGCCTTCCTGCAGCGTCGCGGCTTGCGTCTCGATCTTGGCAGCCTGGTTGTCGAGTGCGCCGCCCCATGCCCGGGCAAGGGCCTCGTACCAGGACGCCGCGCCGTTCGCGCCATTGTCGCGCCGGCCGATCCCCGGCGTGGCGGCCATCATGGCCAGCATGTTGCTTTCATTGATATTCATTTCATTTCTCCTTCCACGTAAATTCAGAATCGGACCGTGCGGCGGACGCCCGCGCGCTCCAGCACCATTTCGTGCGCACTGACCGCGACGAGCTCGTCACCGGTCGGCAGGCTCGCACCGGCGAAGTACCGCGCGCCGTCATCGGTCACGATGTAGCCGCGCGGGCCGGCGACGACGGTCGCGACGCGCTTGCCGGGATCGTGCGGCATGACGGTCTGCACGCCGTCAACCAGCCGATCCGGTGTCAGAATCAACTCCTCGACCGCGGGGACATCGTCCATCACGGCGCGGCGCAGTTTCGGCAGCAGGCTGCGCGGCGCCTCGAAGCCCATCGCCTCGACCTTCCCGTCGCCACGATAGGCCGTTTCCGCCATCACGCCGTTGATCCTGAGAACGTGCGCGACCTCGTCGGCGACGGTCTCACCGCATTCGATCTGGGTCGAAGCCGGCGCGCCCGTCGCTTCGATCAGGTCGGCCACGCGGCTCAATTGCGTATGGGACGCGACAAACCCGTCGACGACGAGGTCCCCCTCTATATTTTCGCGCACGTCCAGACCCGAAAACCCGTTGGCCGCGAAGGCCGCGGAGAGCCGCGCGCCATGATCGATGTCGTCCGGAGCGAACCCATCCGCAGCGGCCATCGCCGTTCCGCCCAGAAGGACCGCGAGCGTGAGGGAAATCGCTGCGGATCGCCTTGCGATCTTGCGACGCCCGACCCGCAGCCATCCCGGCAGGCCCTGCCAGGGGTCGGCAGCGGGTTCCTGAATACCGGCTGGTCCGGCGAGCGCAGCCGACAACCGTGCACAACCCGGCCAGTGCGGGTCGTCCGAAGCGCCGATGGCAATGATGTTATCGCCGATCCCGATCGGTGTCAGCGGCGGCAGGAGGAAGCTGCGCGGCGCCGCGACCGCCTCGCCGTGAAGCTGAATCTCGCCCGACATCAGTTCGGTATGGACGGCGTCATCGCACAACTCGAACGACAGTCTGACGCCTTTTGCGGCCGGGTCGCGCAATACGACATCGTTCCTGAGGTCATGGCCGACGAAGATGCGGCCGCTGAGAGCCTGCGCGGCGCCGCGAAGCGGGCCTGCGGTGACACGAAGTTCACTGGTCATGCGGCTAATCCCCTTCCGCTGCGGTATCGATGGCGAGATCTTCGAGTGGCGTGTCGTAAGACGCCGCGGTCACCTGGCTGCTGGCCGAGGCGAGGCGCGGCGAGATGAGAAACAGGCGCTCCACCCGCCGGCTGGTGACGCTATCGAGGCGGAAGAGCCGCCCGAGAATGGGAATGTCGCCCAGCAGCGGGACCTTCACCGTGCTTTCGGTATCGATTTCCTGCGTCAGGCCACCGAGAAGCAGGCTCTGCCCCTCCAGTATGAGCGCCTGCGTGTTGACTGCGGAATTTCGCACCGTGGGCAGGCCGTCGACCGACTGGGCGAAGACGATCTGTCCGTCCTCGATCGTTACGAGCAGCCGGATCTGGGTCGTTTCATCCTCCGCAAAGACATGTGGCGTCACGCGCAGGCTGGTCCCCGCCGCGATATTGAAGAGATCGACCTCATCCTCACCGGCGACCTGCACGAAAAAGGTCTCGGTCTGATCGAAAATCGCCTCGTTGTTGGAGAGCGTCAGAACCTGCGGCCGCGTGATGATGCGCGCGGCGCCGTTTTCGGCAAGGGCGGTGATGCGGGAGATGAACTGCAGTCCGCTCGTGCTGCCCAGAATCGAAGAGACCGAGAGACCGAGAGACAGCGGCGTGATGTCATCGACGTCGGTTCCGGGCGCAAGCGTCAGGTCCGAGGCGGTACCGTTCCCAAAGCCGACGCTGACGTCATCCCCGTCCGACAGCCGCCAGTTGATGCCAAGCTCGCGCGCCTTGTCGACATCGATGTCGATGATCGTCGCCTCGATCTCGACCATCTGCGGCTCCTGATCGAGCGCATCGATCAATTCATCGTAGATTTCCAGACGATCCGGCGTGTCGCGCACGATGACCGCATTCAGACGCTTGTCGGCCTGAATGCGGACGGCGTCTTCGATCGGGTTTCGACTGGCAACGACTTGTGCGTCGGGTACGAATCTGCCGTCTGGCAGGTAGGTGCCGCCAAAGGCCGGATCGAGATTTGGCGGCGAGCGGAATCCGAGGCGGTCGGATCCGGTCGGCACGGTGTCGAAGCCGCGCAGACTCTGGACCGTCGGCGGCAGAAAGCGTTCGCGAAATACGCCGTCGCCGGTGCTCGCCAGGAGACTGCCGGATGTCGGTCCGACCATAGAACGCAGGATGCTGGCGACGCCCGGCACGATCGTCTCCCGATCGCCGACGCGCATGGTGATATCTTCGGCCCAGGCATAGCGTAACGGAAAGACGCGAAACGCCAGGGGGATGGGTTCGGCCGGCGCGGCGGCACGCCCCGGTGCGGGCGTCGCGGGTTGCAGCGCACCGACCGCCTCCGCCAATTCGGCGATCTGGTCTAGAAAGCGGGGCACGCCGCTGGCGACCAGAACCCCACCGCGCGTGATGCGCAGCCGGTTCAGACGGTCAGGAAGGTCAAGTTCCCGCGCCGCATCGCGGATCGCCGCCGTTTTCGAACCGACCGGAAAGCTGCGTGAGGATATGCGCGCCGACGGATAGACGTTAATGACGGCACCATCATAATAAACCGCCACGTTGTAAGCTGCGGCAACCTCTTCGGAAATTTCCGAGACGGTATCCGCAAAAACGCCGTTCACCGTGCCGGCGACGCCTGGTGCGACCGCGACCGGGACGCCGATGCGGCTGTAAAGCGATGAGAAAAAGGCACCGACGGGCTGCTCGCGCGCCGCGATCTCCACGCGTTGTCCTGCGCCCGGAACGTCCGCTGCCACCGCCGCCGGAACCAGCATGAGAAGGCAGGACAGCAGCAGATATAGCGTGCGGCTCATGCGGCCACCCTTTCCAGCGCCGGGGTGGAACCGGGTTTCTCCAGCGCCGGCATTCCGACGGTGGCTGCAATGTCGACGGCGACGTCGGGTGCGAGTTCGGTCACGGACAGTACGGGTACGTCGAAAAGGTCGGGCGCGATCAGCTGACGCAGATGCGGGCGCAGGTCCGGCGCGACGACGATGGCGCGCGCATCGCTGGCATGCGCGGTACCGACAATGGCGTTCAGAATCGCCTTCGCCTCGACGGGATCGAGCGGGATGGCCGTGCCGGACTGCGCCTGCTGCACCAGATCGCGCAGGCGCGCTTCCAGGTCGCGTGCCAGCGTCATCCCCCGAATTGTCCCCGCCGGGGCGTATTTGTTGCGAATATGGCGGCCGAGCGCGCGGCGGCCATGCTCCGCCAGCATCGCCGGGTCCGGTTCCCGCTGGGCGTGCTCAGCAAGCCCTTCGAGAAGGGCACGCATGTCGCGGATCGGCACCTCCTCCGCGATCAGGCGGCGCAGGACGTCGGCGATTTTCGCGAGCGGGAGCGCCCGCAGCAGCTCCTTGACGATTTCGGGATAGCTGGCGTTCGCCCGCGTCATGATCTCGCTCGCCTCCTGTATACCGAGGAAAAGCGGTAGATTGCGCCGCAGCAGGGCATCGATGCCGGCAACGAAGGCTTCGGCCGTATTCGCGGCGCCAACGCCATCGCCGCCGCTGCCGACGGGCGCTTCGTAAACGAGCAGCCGCCAGTCCGCGCCGCCCGCTGCCGTATAATGAATGCGGAAGCCGGGAAGTACGATGCCGAGGCCGAGCTGAACGTCATCCATGAGCCGGTCCAGCGCGTCCGACAGCGCCAGGCGTTCTTCGGCCGACAGGCAGTCGGGGCGCACTTCGAGAAGCAGGGGAATGACGCGCTTCACCGCCGGCGGCGCTACGCTCACGAGGGCGGGTGCCGTCTTCTCCGGTCTCTTGAGAGCGTTGTTCGCAGGGCCGATGAAGCGGTCGAGATGCGTTCTAAGCGACGGTGTCAGCAGGACACCGACCAGACCGAGACCAACGGCGAAGACCGCGAAGATCGGCGCGGGAAAACCGGGAACGACCGCCAGCAGGAGACAGGCGCCCGCAGCGACCAGCATGACGCGCGGTTTCGCTGCGATCTGGCGACGGACCGCCTCGCCCAGATGCTTGTCGTTCTCCTCGTCGGTCGCCCGCGTCACGATGAGCGCCGCGGCGATCGAACAGAACAGGGCCGGTATGGACGCGACGAGACCGTCGCCGATCGTCAGCACGGAATATTTCTGCATCGCCGCGCCGATGCTCATATCCTTCACCATCACTCCGATGGTCAGGCCGCCGATCAGATTGACGATGGTGATGACGATGCCGGCGACGGCGTCGCCCTTGATGAATTTCATCGCCCCGTCGAGGCTGCCATGCAGCTTCGATTCCAGTTCCAGGTTCCGCCGCCGGCGCTTGGCGTCGTCCTTTGAAATCAGATTCGATCTCAGATCGCTGTCGATGGACAGCTGCTTGCCGGGCATCGCATCCAGGCTGAAGCGCGCCGCGACCTCCGCCACGCGTTCGCCGCCCTTGGCGATCACGATGAACTGCACGACCGTGATGATCAGGAAGACGACGAGACCCACGACCAGACTGCCGCCGGCGACATACATGCCGAACGTATCGATGATCCGGCCGGCATCGCCCTCCTGCAGGATCATCTTCGTCGTCGCGACGGACAGCATGACCCGGAAGACGGTCGTCAGCGGCAGGAGACTGGGAAAGACGGAAAAATCAAGCGGTCCCGATATATAGATCGCCATCAGGAGCATCATGAGACCGGTCAGCAGGCTAACCGCCACCATCAGGTCGATGAAGACCGGCGGCATCGGCAGGATCATGAGCGCGAAGCTCATGACGACGCAGCCGACGAGGAAGAGGTCGCTATATCGCTTCAAACCGCCCAGCGCGTTCGCGGCCCCGTCCGCCTCCGACCGGAAGAAGCCCGACATGCTCATTTGAGCATGACCCCGTTGCGAAGATCGGCATAGCGCGCGAGGACGCGTTCGACGTAATTGCGTGTTTCCCGATACGGCGGGATCTTCCGGCCGTATTTCTCGACGGCACCCTCGCCGGCATTGTAGGCCGCGATCACGAGCGGAAGATCGTTGCCGAAACGCCCATGAAGGCGCCGCAGATAGGCGGCGCCGAGTTCAATGCTGACGACCGGATCATACAGATCGGCGTCGGTGCCGCGATGGCCGAGCGACCGCGCCGTTGCGGGCATGACCTGCATCAGGCCGCGCGCGCCCTTCGGCGAGGTCGCTTTCGTCTGCGCACGGCTTTCGACGTGCATCATCGCCTCGATGAGAAGCGGGTCGATATTCCGCTCTTTGGCGACGCGCGCGACGATATCGACATAGGGCGAGTAGCGTGACGCGGACCCGCCAGTGCTCGCAGGCGTCCGCGCTTTGCGAGATGTGTTCGGCCGCGGAACCGGGACCCTGGCCCGCACGACAGCGGGCCGACGCAGCTGATGACTGGAAGCGCGAGGTCTGACCGCGACCTCCTCGCTGCACGCCGAAACGGACATCGAGAACTTGCTCGCCGCGTCCGAGACCGCTGTAAATGTTGGCACTATATCAGACGTACACTCTCTTGCTGCCGCTTGTGACGGTACAATAAAAGTCAACAGCAGTATGGATACGCGTAATAAGCGCACGCTACCCCCAATCAATGCGTTGCCGGAACGGTATGTGTATTACCTCACTAATTCATAACCAGTCTCTGGCTTCCCCTAAAAGTGATCTGACTTTTCAGATCATCTTTTTCTGTTACACTCATACAATGTTAACCTTTCAAGGCAGCGGGTACGAAATGTCCTTTTCTTGCGACGAGTTGAGTTGTCATGAGTGACAAGAACGATGGTGGTGACAAGACAGAAAAGCCCACGAATAAGCGGATTCGCGACGCTCGCGAGAAGGGCGATGTACCTAAATCGAAAGAAGTGTCATCAACGGTTCAACTTATGGGCTGGATGGTCGTCGGCGGCGTAACGATCGGTTACGTGGGTTCGCGACTCGGAGCATTGTTCGATTCGACGTTCGCCGCCCTCCGCACGCCCGACATACGCACCATGGCTGATCTTGGGGGCGAGGCTTTCGGGGCGCTGCTCATCATCACCGCCGCGATCGTATTGCCGGTTATGTTCCTGGGTCTGCTGGTCGAGTTTCTGCAGATCGGTCCGATCGTCACGACGGAAAAGATGAAGCCGGACCTCAATCGACTGAATCCGGTCGAGGGCCTGAAACGGATGTTCTCGATGGACAATCTGGTCGAGGTTCTGAAAGCGGTCGTCAAAACCGCACTGCTCCTCTCGATCGGCGCCCTCATCACCTATGGCATGATGACGGAGATCGTCGCGTTGACGCGCTCTCCGCCAGGGGCGCTGGGAGCCGCCAACTGGACGCTGATCCTGCAGCTGTTCGGCTGGACGGCGGGCCTTTTCGTCATCGTGTCGTCCGTCGACGTCGCGTATCAGAAAGCCAGTTTTATCAAGAAAATGCGGATGAGCCGCCGCGACATAAAGCAGGAGATGAAGGACACCGAAGGCGACCCCCTGGTGAAAGGGCAGCGGCGCCAGCTGGCACAGGAATGGGCAAGTCAGAACGCGGCCGCCGCCGCACGCGGCGCCTCCGCACTGGTCGTCAATCCGACCCATATCGCCGTCGCGCTCCTATTCGATCCCGAAGAGGCCCCCGTCCCGACCGTTACGGCAAAGGGCGAGGATCTGATTGCCCTCGCCATGCGCGAGGCGGCCGAGGAGGCGGGTGTTCCCATCCTACGTCAGGTCGACCTCGCCAGGGCGCTCAATGCGCGCGTCGCGCTAGAGGATATCATTCCGCCGGACCTGTTCGATGCTGTCGCACAGGTGATCGTATGGGCCGAACAGGTGAAGCGCGGCGCGGACCCGGCACCGCCCGACATCGATGTCCCGGTCCTGGATCCGGATCTTCCGGCTATGCCGGGGGCGGAGAGCGGTCAGGCGGCCCATCCGGCCAGCGGGCGAGAAGACTGATGCCACCCGCCGTCACGCCCAGCATCAACGTTTCGCCGCGATACCGGACGACGGTCACCCGCTCGCGCGTGCCGAGCGGCAGCGAGCGTACGAACGCAATCGTCTCATCCTGCCCCTCGCCCCGTTCGGCACGCCCGGTCTGGAACCGCTTGAGCAGTTTGAGAGAGGCATAGGCCAGCGCGATGACGAACGCCGTCGCCAGCATCGTGAAGACGAATCCCGACAGGAGATCATCGGTCATGACTCATGCTCCTCTACAATCGCAGCCGTCACCGCCATATCCGGAAATCCCCGGTCTCCATACTGGGCTAGCTGCGCCCATGATCGCCACGAGCCGTCGCTCAGCATATCGATTTGCGGGCGTCGGCGCCTCATGAACGATGCGGCGGATTCTGAAACGCATATCGAGCTGTCCGAAGCGCTCTGCCGCGCTCTGTGCGGATATCGGCTGGAAGCAGATCACGATGCACGCATCGAAGCTGAGGCCGTCGATTGCAATGGTGCATTGCCAGTCCCGCTGACGACGGCTGGCGGCCCGGTTGCGCTCGACATCGAACGCCTGGGTGGCAAGAAACTGGCGGAAACTCCGGACGGTTTGACGCTCGTAGACCGCCTCGCCGCCGCCGAGCCGCTGATTGCGGCGATCGAAGACGTGATGGGCATGACGTTCGAACCGTCGACCGAGACGACCGAGACGTTTGCCGCGACGCTACGTGTCAGTCGCCTGTCCGCAGACGGCAGGCCGGTCGACACGGTGCGTGTCGGGCTTCCTTCCAAGATTCTCCATAAGCTGTCGGACTTGTCCGATATCGCGCGGCCGTTGGCGCGCACGCTGCCCGTCAAGGCCGACATCGTGATTTCCCTGCCGCCCGGGGCCGAAGACGCGCGGCCGGGTGACGTGGTGCTCGTGGGAGAAGCTGGCGGACGGGTGGACGCACCCGCGCCTCTGGCAACATTCCCGGCGACGATATCTCTCGCCGGCACGGTCGCTGCGACCGCGGACGCGTCTGTCGATGCGCGTCCATGTTTTCAATTATCCGGGCAATCGCACGCACTCCTCGCCCTGGAGGCGGCGAAGCGCGGCGAGACGCTGGACATCCCGGGTCTGCCGTCCGGTACGGTCGTCATGCCGAACGGCACGCGAATACCGGCATCGCCCATGCTCGTCGGCGAAACGCTCGCCATTCGTATCGATGGGCCGTCCGAGGGAAACAACTGAACGTGGATCTCTCGACCTTCACGCCGGCCTCGGCGCTCATCACCGTCATTCTGCTCGCGCTGGCGCCGTTCGTCGCGGTCATGGTCACGTCATTTACGAAGATCGTGGTCGTTCTCAGCCTGCTCAGAAACGCGCTCGGATTGCAGCAGGTGCCGCCGAACATCGTCCTCAACGGCCTCGCGCTCATCCTCACCATGTACGTCATGTACCCGGTCGGTCAGGAAATGGCGCGCCGTTACGAAGCCGCGCCGTCCAATGCGATGCAGCAGGAACAGATGCTGAGCGAGTCGCTCGGTTCGACCGAAGCGATGTTCGGAGCCATCGACCGGGTCAAGGAACCGCTGCGCGACTTCCTGGTCAGACATACGCCGGCGCGGGAACGTGCATTCTTCGCAAGAACGGCAAAGCGCGTTCTGTCCCCGGCCGACGCGGCGGAATTGCGGCCGAACGATTTTCTCGTCGTCATTCCGGCATTCACCGTCACCGAGCTGGCGCGTGCGTTTCAGATCGGCTTTCTTATTTTCCTGCCCTTCCTAGTCATCGACCTCGTAATCTCGAACATCCTGCTCGCGCTCGGCATGATGATGCTGTCGCCGACCGTGATTTCCCTGCCGTTCAAGCTGCTTCTCTTCGTTCTCATCGACGGCTGGGTGAAGCTCGCCCACGGTCTCGTCCTCAGTTACGTCTGACAGGATCATCCCATGGAAAACGACACGCTGGGCCTGACCTCGAACGCGCTTTGGCTGGTGCTTCTTCTATCCGCGCCGCCCGTCCTCGCCGCATCCGTCGTCGGCCTGATCGTCGCGCTCATCCAGGCCGCGACGCAGGTGCAGGAGCAGACGCTTCAGTTCGCGCTGAAATTCTTCGCCATCGCGGCGGCGCTGTTCGTGACCGCGGGCGTTCTTGGCGGCGCGCTTTACGAGTTCGCAGACCGGATCTTCGTGGAATTTCCTTCGCTATCGGCGCGCTGATCCGGTTTGAACGACCTTCTGCCCTATACCGACAACATCATTGCGCTCGCCGTCTCTCTCGTGCGCGTCGCCGGCGCGTTTCTGATCGTTCCCGCCTTTTCTCCCGAAACGATCCCGGCGCTCGTCCGGAACAGCATCTTCGTCGCGCTGGGGCTCGTCGCGGCCGTCCTCGATCCCGGTCTCGCAACGCTCGCCCCGTCCGCCGGCATGTGGATCGCCCTTTTCGCGAAGGAGGCGCTCATCGGTATCGCGATCGGGCTGTTTTTCTCGGCCATCCTCTGGGCCTTCGAAGCGGCCGGGCAGATTATCGACACGAAGGTCGGCCTGGGCATGGCATCGATCGTCGACCCGCTGTCCGGCCATCAAAGCAGCGTCACCGGACAGTTTCTGGCACGACTGGCAAATTTTCTGTTCATGGCGGCGGGCGGCTTCATGCTTCTTGTCGGCACGCTCATGGAAAGCTACGCGATCTGGCCCATCGGCGTGCTGATTCCGGACTTCAACACGCTGACCTTGTCTCTATTCGAAGGTGAATTGCAGCGGCTCATGACGGTCGCGCTTCTCGTCGCAGCGCCGGTGCTGACGGTCCTGCTGGCCACCGATCTCGCTCTGGGTCTCGTCAATCGATACGCCCAGCAGCTGAACGTTTTTTCCCTGTCCATGTCGCTCAAGGGCATGCTCGCGACGCTGGTCCTCATCATCATGCTCGGAACGCTCGTCGATGTGCTTCTAGATGACATCGCCGCGCAGTCGGACCGCGCAAAAGCCGTGATCGAGGCCATGACCGGCGCGCGCTGACCTTCTCAGGGAAATCCCGCATAGCTTACGCGTGTTCGGGCCCTACGATCGGCGTCGGCGGGGGCATCTTTCCGGACGAGGTGTAATCCGATGCAGACGCAGCCCAGCCAAACCGCCTTTGACATATCGTCTCTCCTCAGGACCGTCGCAAACGGCCTGTCGGACGAAGGCTCCGGCGCGCTCGCGGGTGCAGGGCTCGGCGG
>JBCCAC010000327.1:0-3121 GCA_039815015.1 Pseudomonadota bacterium
CCTGGTCTTCTGGAATTCGGCTATGGCCGCGATATCCGGCAGCACGTCCGCAGTTCGGAATTCATACGAAAAATAGTCACCGGCCGCGCGTGCGCCGGCAAAGCTGTCTTCGTTCGCATCGGTAACGCGTGTGATCGTCGAGATATATTCCGGGTCTATTCCCGGCCCCGTCATCTCGTCGCTGGCGGATACAATGACATTGCCGCCGCCGAATTCAGGCGCGCGCGAACCCGGTGGATTGTTATGCCGCCAAATCGCGCCAAGCTGGATATTCTCCGGCCCATCCAGATCGAGGATCGGCTGGCGACTGACCGGTACGATATCGACCGTGCTGATCGCCGTGTTGCTGGTGAAGGGGTCACTCTCGACACTGACCTCGATCTGTCGCGGCGCGGTCGGCGGCACATCGGCGCTGCTGGAAAAGAAGAGGGAGCGCAGCGCCGCTTCATAATCCGCATCGCTGGCGGCGCCCGTAAATCGCACAGTGATGCGGCCCGGTACGGATTCGTCGACGCTCGCCGTAATTCCGGCTGGCAAGAGACTATCCGCGATATCCAGCCGGTCGCCCGCCTCAGCATTGGTCAGGACGACCGTGGCCCTGTCTACGGTGTCCGACTGCGTGATATCGACATCAGTATCGACGATCGCCACAGGCGCGCCCTGGGATGTATAGGTCGTCTGTGCACGCGTCTGCGCGGCGGTACTATTGTCGGCATCAAGGTCGATGCGCGGTACGGCCTGCGTATTGCCGCCGCCTGTGAAGACGCGGTCGCCATCGCCATCATGCGAAAAGCCCGCAGCGTTTGCGCGGCTGTTCACCACGAGAGAATAGGTGATGTCCCATGTCGAAAGGTTCGACCAGTTGAAGCGGATCCAGCCGGGCTGATTTGGTACGTTCTGGTTCTGCAGGCCCGACGCTTCCAAAAATCCCGGACGGCTGTCGATGGCGATACTGCTGTTACCGGCCGTCGTGTAGGACACGAGGTCGTCGCTCGACACCGCGATGATCTCACGACTGCGCGGCACACCGTTCTGGCCATCGACATCCGTAACGGTGAACCCCACGTCACCGGCAATCGCCAGTTGCGTTCCGGCCCGGAACATTTCCCAGCGCACCGTCACCTGCGCCAGATCCCGGGTGTTTCCCGATCCCGACCGGATCGTCAGACTGGGATCATCGCCGCTTCGGCCGAAGGCGATCGTATCCTGCGCCGTCGCGGAAATCACGGTGGCACGCAGGTCGATCGCATTGCCACCGACCGTGCCGGCATTGCTCCAAAGGGCCGTCGTTCCGACGGTGCTACCGGCGTTGGTCACGACCGGTCCGGACGTCACGCTGATGATCGCCGGTGCCAGCAAGGCGTTCCAGCTTTCGCTCGCCAGAGCCAGCGTCTCGCGCACGCCGATCTGCCGCTCCAGCACCCAGTCGCCGCCAAGCGCGGCCGCACCGGTGTCATCGTCGGAGGCGGAGATATCGGCACCGGTCGCATCCGCCAGCGCGCGCATCGCCGCGTCGCCATCCTCGCCCAGACCGAACCGGCAGCCATAGACCAGAATGTCGCCATCCTCGGTCAGGCTCGATCCGATGTCGGCGAGCGCATCTGCATAGGTGCCGGCAATGCTCGCGGTATCGAGGCGGCTGTTGCCGATGGTGACATAGCCGTCGCTGCCGTGCGCCAGAATGTGGATCGCATCGATATTCTCACGCCCGTCGAGCACGGCACGCATCTGTTCCAGGCCGTCATGGTCGGCGGAAATGAGGACGACCTCGACATCCGCGCTCAGTCCCGCGACCAGTTGCCGCACGTCGGCGACCGAGCTGTCGACGAACGCGATCTCGACGCGATCGGCGGCGTCGCCACGCATTGCGGTATCGGAATCGCCGATATCGGCGTCATCGATTTCGGCGCGGCCGTCCTCCAGATCCGCGGTCGGCGGCTCGATCCCTTCGAACCCGAGCGCGCGTTCGAGTGCCTCCACATCGCGCATGGACATGGCGCCGCGCACGGCATCGACCCGCCGGTCGGACTGCGCCGATGCTGCGGAATCGGCCTCGGCGTCGGCATCGGAAACGCCGGGCGCTTCCTTTTGAAACGCTTCCTTTTGAAACAGGGCATTCACGAACGCGGCGGACTGTTCCGCGACGACGGCCTCGGCCGCCACGTCGGCCGCCGTCGCCACGGCCGCGGCATCGAACATGAAGCGCGGTTCGAGCGCCAGTCGCTGCGCCGCCCCGTTTTGCGGCGTCGGCATTTGCCGACTGCTCAAACCAGAACGCACGGCACTACGGGCAGACCCGCCCGGTATCTTCTTCACGTCACGTCCCCGCTACCACGAACAGAACCTACTCACGCTCGCTCAATGTCCGCCCCGGCGCCGTCCTATAGCGAAGTTTCTGAATTAAACCAGAACATGTCGCTATGGCTCTGCAACGATCTCTATCCTGAGGCGATGGCTGACGCTGGAAATACGGCGCTCCTCAGCACTCACCGGGCTGGATCAGCGACGAACGAATTTCGGAGACGCTTTGGTAGCGGAGGAGGGACTCGAACCCCCGACACGCGGATTATGATTCCGCTGCTCTAACCAGCTGAGCTACTCCGCCCCTCGCAAAGGCGCGCAGGCCTTCAGGTCGCGCGGCATATAGGTGCCGGGCCGAAATCGGTCAATCACGGCATTGCGGGGACCGGGCGCGCCGCCTATGCCCGCCGCTCGACAGGAAATATGGGGAGATCGACAATGAAGCGTATTCTGGCCGCGGCCGCGCTCGCGATCGGCCTTCAGACGAGCGCAGGAGCCGAGGATATGCAGGACTGGACGCTGGTCATCCATGGCGGCGCGGGCGTTCTGGAACGCGAAAAGATGACGCCGGAAATCGACGCCGAGCAACGGCGCGCGCTCGAGGCGGCACTGAAGGCGGGGCGCGGCGTCCTGGCGAACGGCGGTACGGCGATCGACGCGGTCGAGGCGGCCATCGTCATTCTGGAGGATCATCCGGGCTTCAACGCCGGTCATGGCGCGGTCTTCAACGCCGGCGGTTCGATCGAACTCGATGCCGCGCTGATGGACGGCAGCAACCGGGACGCGGGCGCCGTCGCCGGCATCACAAAAACGCGCAACC
>JBCCAC010000212.1:0-4761 GCA_039815015.1 Pseudomonadota bacterium
AACAAGAAGTGCATCACGCTCGATCTCAGGACGAAAGAGGGGCAGGATATCGCCCGTCGCCTGATCGCGAAGGCGGACTTTCTCCTCGAGAATTTTCGCCCTGGAACGATGGAACGGTGGTCGCTCGGCTGGGACGACGTTCATGCCCTGAACCCTGCGCTGATCATGATCCGGGTATCGGGATATGGACAAACCGGCCCCTATGCGATGCGTGCCGGTTATGGCTCCATCGGCGAGGCGATGGGCGGCATGCGCTATCTGGCGGGCGATCCCTCGACGCCGCCGAGCCGCATCGGGCTGTCGATCGGCGATTCGCTGGCGGCGACGCACGCCTGTCTGGGCGCGATGATGGCGCTCAACCATCGTCACCGGACGGGGGAGGGACAGATGGTCGATGCAGCGATCTACGAGTCCGTGCTCGCCATGATGGAATCGACGGTCCCGGAATATAGCGAAGCGGGCGTCGTGCGGGAGCGCACGGGGGCGATCCTGCCGGGAATCGCGCCGTCGAACGTCTATCCGACGAAGGACGGCGACATCCTGATCGGAGCCAATCAGGACAGCGTCTGGGCACGGCTGGCCGAGGCGATGGGGCGGCCCGAACTGGCCGAGGACGACCGGTTCCGAACCCATGTCGCGCGCGGCGAACGGCAGTCGGAACTGGACGCCATGATCGCCGACTGGACGAAGGGGTTTGCGGCGGCAGACCTTTTGACGCTGCTCGACGAGAAGGGCGTGCCGGCGGGCAAGATCTATACGGCGCCCGACATGCTGAGCGACCCGCATTTCGCGGCCCGCGATGCGCTGAAGACCGTTCCGCATCCGGACTTTGACAATCTGGTCATGCAGGCGCCGGCGCCGCGACTGTCGCGGACGCCGGGGGACATCGCCTGGCCGGGACCGGCGCTCGGCGCGCACAATGAAGAGATTTACGGCGAACTTCTGGGGCTGAGTGCGGCGCAGCGGGGCGATCTTGCGGCGCGCGCGATCATCTAGGCGGGACGGGCGGCTTGCGGCTCGCCGTTCATGTCCTGCGCCGCCTCGCGAATGGTGCCGCAAAGATCGTCGACCACGGCGGCAAATTCAGTGCGGGTTCCCTTGGGTTTGGCGAAGCAGGCCGCGGCGCCGAGCGCCATGGCCTTTTCGCGGTCAGGTGCCGCCTCGCCTTCCATGCGGGTCGACAGCATGACGACGGGCAGGGGCGTTTCGGCCATCAGTTCGGCGAGCAATTCGAGGCCGGAGACCTTCGGCATTTCAACATCGAGCGTGACGACGTCGGGATTGTGCTGCGCGATCATCTGCCGGGCTTCGGCCGCATTGCGCGCTGCGCCGACGCAGTCGATGCCGTCGGCCTGCTGGAATACCTCTTCGAACAGGGCGCGCATGACGATGGAATCGTCGACGACGAGAACCTTGAGAGTCATGCCATTGTCCTCATGATCATGTTTCGGTCAGGCCGCGCGGGGTGCCGTAGAGTAGGGTGATCGAGATGCGCCGGTTGCGACCGGACAGGGGATCGCCGGCCTCGCGCAGTTCGCGATCGGCACTGCCCTCGATGCGGACGATGCGCTCGGCGATATCGGCCTCGCTGGAGAGAATACTGCGGATGGCATCGGCGCGCTGCACCGACAGCATCCAGTTGCTCATCCCGCCGACGCCTTCATATTGCCGGGCGTCGGTATGGCCGCGGATGACGAGGGGGTTTCCGGTCCGGCCGATGGCGTCGGCGACGGCCTGGAAGAGCAGGCGTCCGGTGCGGCCGGCCGCGGCACTGCCGACCGCGAACATGGATTCGCGGTCGCGGTCGATCAGCTCGACATGAACCCCGGCGGGTGTTTCATAGACTTCGAACCGGTCCTCCATCGCGCGCAGCTCCGGCGATTTGGCGAGCGCGGCCAGCAGTTCGGCGCGTAGTTCGGGCAGAAGGCCCCTATCGCCAAGCTCGCCGAACTTCGCTTCGGTACGGCTGGTGAGCGACCGGTCGATGGTGCCGATCTGCGCCTCCATGCGGGCGAGCGCGCGGGCGTCCGACACGTTAGTGCCGTCCTCGGCCCGCGCGGAGCGGCCCGCGAGGAGGCCGTTCGCGCCGCCGCCCTTCGACTGATCGGCGAGCGTCGGCCGGAAATAATCGGCGATGCCCTTCCTCTGATCCTCCGTCGTCGCGCCGATGATCCACATGACGAGGAAGAACGCCATCATGGCGGTGACGAAATCGGCATAGGCGATCTTCCAGGCGCCGCCATGATGGGCCTCGTGCCGGTCCGGAATGACCTTCTTGACGATGATCTTCTTCGGTTCGTCCGCGGCGAGTTCGACGCTGCTCATGCGGCCTCGCGCAGGCTGTCGAAGACGTCGGAGAAACTCGGCTGGTGATGCGGAGAGATGGAGGTGCGCGCCGCCTCGATGACGACGGCCTGCGGGCTGTCGGCGAGCGAGGCGACGATCATCTGCTTGACGATCTGGTAGATCATCAGATCCTCGTGCAGCACCTGTTTCAGGCGCGACGCGCAGGGACCGACGATGCCGTAGGATAGAAAGACGCCCAGGAATGTGCCGACGAGCGCGCCGCCGATCATGGCGCCGAGGATGACGGGCGGCTGGTCGATCGAGCCCATGGTTTTGATGACACCGAGGACGGCCGCGACGATGCCGAGCGCGGGGAGGGCATCGGCGAGCGTCTGAAGGACGTGGACGGGCTCCTCCGCCTCGTGCACTTCGGAACCGATGGCATTGTCCATGATCTCCTCGACCATGTGCGGTTCGAGGCCGCCGGGCGAAATGACCTGCAGGCGCAGCGTGTCGGTGATGAGCCGGACGAGAAACGGATCGGCGGTCAGACGCGGATAGTCGGCGAAGATGTCGCTGGATGCCGGGTCCTCGACATGGGCCTCGACCGCGACCGGCCCCTCGGCCTTCATGAGCTTCAGGAGCCGGGCGGTCAGGAGGATGGATGAATTGTAATCCTGCGCGGTCCAGCGTGGTCCCTTGACGATTTTCGACAGGCTGCCGCCGACGGTTTTCAAAAGACGGCCGGAATTGCCGATGAGGAGCGCGCCCGCGGCGGCGCCGCCGATGATCATGAATTCGAAGGGCAGCGCCTTCAGAACAGGCCCCATGCTGCCGCCGGCGAGCATGTAGCCCCCGAACACCATGGCAAAGAGAACGAAAAGGCCGGCGCCGAACAGCATGGATTACAGCCTTTGGAAGAGGGACAGGCCGGAGATGCGGGTGAAGCCCGCCTGTGCCGCCTGAAGAAGGGTAAGAGTGCGTTCCAGATCGACGATCGCGCGCGTGATATCGGTATCCTCAAGTGCGGATCGCGCGGCTATCGCCTCCAATATGTCCGTATCGTGGCGAGTGTTCGTCGCGTCGATCTGCGACAGGCGTGCGCCCTGCGCGGCGGCGACCTCACCGATGCGATCGGCGGCCTGGTCGAGCCGGGTGAGGGCAGTGTCGAGCGCGGCCCGTCTGGCGACGCGGGCGTCGTCCGTTTCGACCTGGTCGGCGGGCGTCGCCTCCAGAGCGGCGCCGAGCGCCTCGGCGATCTGGAACAGCGATGTGCCGTCGGCGGCGGCGAACGTCTCGTCGCCGCGATCGCCGACCGCGATCGTGCGGCCCTCGCCGATGGGAACGCGCGCGGCGTTGCCATCACCCTGCCATGCGATCGCGCCATCGACGCGCGCGTAGGCCGGCGCGCCGCTCGCCGCGCCGGCGAAGACATGACGGCCGTCCGGCCCCTGGGTATTGGCGAGCGACAGCAGGCCTTCGGTGAGTTCACGGACCTCGACGGCGATCGTCTGGCGATCCGTTGGCGTCATGGTGTCGTTCGCGGCGGCGAGGGCGAGTTCGCGCATGCGGGCCACCTGATCGGACATGTCGATCAGGGCGGTGCTGGAGGTTTCCAGGCGGCGGGCGGCGGTGTCGCCATTCGCCTGCCAGGAGCGGGCCTGGCTCTCGACCCGCGCAAGCCGGTCCGCGCGGGCGCTGGCGACCGGGTCGTCGGACGGCATACGAAGCCGGCGACCGGTCGCGATGTCGGTCTGAAGCGTTCCGGCATTCGCCTGCAGCCGCGCCATGTTGCCGGTCTGCGTGCCGTACCAAGCGACGGTAGATAGTCTCATCATATCAACGCATCCTCAGCGAATGTTCAGAAGCGAGTCGAACGTTTCGCGCGCCGCCTGAATGACGCGGGCGGCGGCTTCGTAGCCCTGCTGGAAGCGGATGAGATTGGCGGCCTCCTCATCGAGATTGACGCCGGTCCGGTTCTGATAGGCGGCGCGTGTATCGGCGTCTGCCGCGCTGGCGATCCCGGCCCGATCCCGCGCGGCGGCGCTGGCGGTGACGATGCGCCCGCGCTGATCGGTGATACGCGCGGTGAGCGGCTCGCCGATCGTGTCGATAAGTGCGAGAAGGTTGCGATTGTCGTCGCGATCGGCGGGCGTCGGGGTGATGCCGTCGGCGAGGGCGGCGCCCGCCGTGGCCAGTCGCTCCGGCGCGTCGATCGCCCAGTCCATGTCCGCCGCCGAAACGACCGGCGTGCCATCTGCGGCCGTGAAGAGGGCGAGACCCGCATCGCCGGCGAGATCGACGCCGGCGCGGTGCGCATCATTCGCGAGGCTTGCGGTATCGGCGGCCAGACCGTCGAGCGCGTCTGCGGCGTCGCGCGTTGCCGCCAGCGCCGCGAACAGGCCGCCGACGCGGGCGCCCGCCCGGCCACCGTCCGGAATAGTGACGAGGCGCGGCGCGAAATTGGCGTCGACG
>JBCCAC010000309.1:0-3333 GCA_039815015.1 Pseudomonadota bacterium
ATGACGTCGGGGCGACCGGCGTCATATTCGTCGAAGACGAGCGCGGTCGGCGTCTGCAGCGCCCAGGGGAGCAGCCCCTCCCGGAACTCCGTCACCTGCTGGCCGTCCTTGAGGACGATCGCGTCCTTGCCGACCAGGTCGATGCGACTGATGTGGCTGTCGAGGTTGATGCGCACGCAGGGCCAGTTGAGGCGCGCGGCGACCTGCTCGATATGCGTGGACTTGCCCGTGCCGTGATAGCCCTGGATCATGACGCGCCGGTTGAAGGCGAAGCCCGCCAGGATCGCCATCGTGGTGTCCGGATCGAAGACATAATCGGGATCGAGATCGGGAACGCGGCTGTCGGCCTGCGAAAAGGCCGGAATCCGCATGTCGGTATCGACGCCGAAGGTTTCGCGCGCATCGACCTCCTGATCGGGCGCGGTCATGATCGTGCCGTCGACGATGTCGTCGGCGTCCGGGTGAGTCATGGGCTGGGTGGCCATGGAAATCCTTGGTCTGTGCGGAGAAGGCTTATGCTGAGAAGGCTTATGCTGAGAAGACTGGGCTTTGTCTTAGTTCGCTATAGGCATCGAGAACGGCCTGCAACCGCGCCTCGTGCGACCGGTCGCCGCCGTTCATGTCGGGGTGGAAGCGACGCACCAGCGCCTTGTAGCGCGTGCGGATGTCGGCGGCACTGGCGCTTTCGCCAAGGTCCATGACCTGGAGCGCGTCGCGTTCCGCCGGCGTCCAGCGGGCGGCGGATGCACCGGCGAAGCTGCCCCTGGCGAAAATGCCGAGCTCGTCGACGAAGGCGCCGGCATAGGCGTTGGCGCTGAACCCGCGCCCCGCGGTCTGCCAGCCACGTTCCCAGCGGTCGTCGGCGCTCGGCGGACGGCCGCCGCGAAAGCGGTAGCCGGCGTTGAATTCACGCACATGATCGAGACAGAAATACTGCCAGGTGCCGGCAGGAGCGCCCGGAATGGGCGCGCGGAACTCGCCCGGCTCGTCGCAGCCGGGGCGGGCGCAGGGGGCGTCGCGGTCGATGCGGCCGTGGAAGCGTTCGCGGCGCTTTCGCGGGCGCTCTTCTGGTTCGCTTTCGGGCATGGCCGGACATATATGACGGCGGAACGTGAAAGGAAGGATCGCCCGAGATGACGAACATCGCCGCAGCCATCGAAGCGCGCCTGGTGGAGGCGCTGGCGCCGACGGCGCTGACCGTCATCAACGAAAGCGCGCAGCATGCGGGACATGCCGGCGACGACGGCTCCGGCGAGACGCATTTCGCGGTGGAGATCGAGGCGGCGGCGTTTGCAGGGATGAGCCGGGTGGCGCGGCAGCGGGCGGTCTACCGGGCGCTCGACGATCTGATGGACAATCCCATCCATGCGCTGAGGATAAAGGCGGAGGGGTAGCGCTTTTCTGGCGGCCTGCCGGCCGCGCCAGCCTTGGACTTTGCGAGAACCGAAACCAACTTGACCGTCCCCGGCCTGAGGGAGAAATGGGACGCGGGACGTGCCGGCTTAGCTCAGCTGGTAGAGCAACCGCCTTGTAAGCGGTAGGTCGTCAGTTCGAGTCTGACAGCCGGCACCAGTTCCGATCCCTGCCCAATCGGATCCCCGCCCAGTCCGATCCCGGCTTGTGATTCCGCCCTCGGCACCTAAGCGGTGGCGTCATGGATGCGATGACGGGCACGCGGGACATTCGGCTGGGGGCGAGCGGCGATCCGGCCGTCCTGATGCTGACCGGCGCGGCGACGGGCTGGCACGACGTTGCCGATGCGCTGGCGGATGCCGGCCGCTATGTCATTCGCATCGACACGAATTCGAACGAGCCGGCCGATATCGCCGGCGATCTGGCGGCGGTGCTCGCCGATCTGCCGGCCCGGCCGACGCTGATCGCGGATGCCGGCCACGCGGCGCTGGCGACAGAGACGCTGCGGGCGCTGCCGAATGCGGCGGCGGCGCTTGTGCTGGTGGCGCCCGATGCGGTGCCGGATCTGCCGGATCTGCCGCTCCTCGTCGTGCAGGGTGCGGGAATGGCCGGCGCGGCGGCTTCGGATGCCGAAGAGACGGTGGTCATTGCGGATGCGGCGGCCTTGCCCGGCGATGGCGAGGCGCTGAATGCGGTCCTGCTCGAATTTCTGGAACGGCAGGTGCCGCGCACGCCGCCCGCCTATCAGACGGGATCCGATAGCCGCACGCTGCGCGATGCGCTGGGCTGTTTCGCAACGGGCGTGACCGTCGTGACAACGCTGGCCGAAGACGGCACGCCGGTGGGGCTGACGGCGAACAGCTTCACATCGGTGTCGCTCGACCCGCCGCTGCTGCTCGTCTGCGTCGCGAAATCCGCCTCCAGCCTGACGGCCTTCGAGGTGGCGGACGCCTTTGCCGTCAACGTGCTGCAGATCGGACAGCAGCCGGTCTCCAGCCGGTTCGCGACGCGAGGGCAGGACAAGTTCGCCGGTACGCGCACGGAACGCTGGTCGACGGGCGTGCCCATCATTGCTGATTCGCTCGCCAGTTTCGAATGCACGCGGCACGCGCTGCACGATGGCGGCGACCATCTGATCCTGGTCGGCCGCGTCGGCCGCGTCCGGTTCGAGCCGCGGCGCGATCCGCTCCTCTATTTCCGCGGCAAGTACCGGCGGCTGCATTTCGCGTGAGTGAAGGGCGGTATGCGGCGCGATCTCGCTCGAGATCGCTACAATAGACGTTCCACAAGTTCCGGATGGCAGATGAGGAGGCCGTCTACCCGGACGTCGGCGCGGTTGTAGCGGAGCGGGGTGCCGTCGAGGTGCGAACAGTGGAGACCGGCCGCCTGTGCGACAGCGACGGGGGCGCAATTGTCCCATTCGGACTGGACGCCGGAATGAATGTAGGCGTCCGCTTCGCCCATGATGACGGCCGCCGCCTTGGCCCCGGCCGATCCCATGGGAATGAGCCGGGCATCGAGGTGCTTAGCGGCAGCAGCAGCGACCGGGCAGGGGCGGGTGCGGCTGGAAAGGATGCGCGGCCGATCGTCGGGTGTCGTCGGCCGCGGCGGCTTGTCGGCGCGAAGGACGAGATTGCGCGCCGGGATGGCGACGGCGCCGGCGGTGGGAACGCCATCTTCCGCCAGTGCGACGTGGACCGCCCAGTCGTCGCGGCCTTCCCTGTATTCACGCGTGCCGTCGAGCGGGTCGATGATCCAGACGCGGGACGCCGCGAGACGGGCGGGGTCGTCGGCGCTTTCCTCCGACAGGACGGCATCGGCAGGGCGGGCCTGTGCGAGCGCGTTCAGGATCAGGTCGTTCGCACGCGCGTCGCCGGCATCGCCGAGCGCCCGGCCGCTGAGGCCGCCGTCACGGCGCAG
>JBCCAC010000333.1:0-3036 GCA_039815015.1 Pseudomonadota bacterium
CGAGCCGATCGTCATCAAGTCCGTGCCGCGCCTCGTCCCCGGCTGGACCGACCCCATCGTGATCGGCCGCCATGCCTTTGGCGACCAGTACCGTGCGACGGACATGTACATTCCGGGCCAGGGCAAGCTGACCATGAAATTCGAGGGCGAGAACGGCGAAACCTTCGAGCACGAGATCTTCCAGTTCCCGTCGGCCGGCGTCGCCATGGGCATGTACAATCTGGATGAATCCATCCGCGACTTCGCGCGTGCCTGTCTGAATTATGGCCTGATGCGCAAATGGCCGGTCTATCTCAGCACCAAGAACACGATCATGAAGACCTATGACGGCCGCTTCAAAGATCTGTTCCAGGAAATTTATGACAAGGATTTCAAGGCGCAGTTCGAAAAGGCTGGCATCAGCTATGAACATCGCCTGATCGACGACATGGTCGCCGCAGCGATGAAGTGGAACGGCAAATTCGTCTGGGCCTGCAAGAACTATGATGGTGACGTACAGTCGGACACCGTGGCGCAGGGCTTCGGTTCGCTGGGCCTGATGACATCGGTGCTGATGACGCCCGAGGGCAAGACCGTGGAGGCCGAGGCGGCGCACGGCACCGTCACGCGGCACTATCGCATGCACGAACAGGGCAAGGCGACGTCGACCAATCCGATCGCGTCGATCTTCGCCTGGACCGGCGGCCTCAAGCATCGTGGCAAGATCGACGACACGCCCGAGGTAACGGAATTCGCCGAGACGCTGGAACGCGTCTGTGTCGAGACGGTCGAAGGCGGCGAAATGACGAAGGATCTCGCCATCCTGATCGGCCCGGACCAGGCATGGCTGACGACGGAGCAGTTTTTCGAGGCGATCGTACGCAATCTCGAAAAGGCGATGGCCTAGACCAAAACCCGTGAGCATCGTCACGCTTGCCGCCCACCGGTTTTCGGCTAGGCATGCGGCATGGCGATGGACACGCTCGATACGCCCGGTTTCCGCGACGCGCTGGTAATCCTGGGTTCGGCGGGGCTGGTAATCCCGGCCTTTGCCCGTGCGCGCGTCAATCCGGTCATCGGCTTCATCGTCGTCGGACTGATCCTCGGGCCGAGCGGGCTCGGTCAGTTCGACAGCGATATCAAATGGCTCCGATACGTTACCATCAGCGACCGCGAGGTCATCGAACCATTTGCGGAATTCGGTATCATCCTGCTGCTGTTCGGCATCGGGCTGGAGCTGAGCGTCCGCCGATTATGGGCGCTGAGGAAACTCGTCTTTCTTCTGGGCGCGGCGGAAGTGCTGGTGGGCGCCGGCGTCATTGGCGTGACACTCAGCCTGCTCGGCTATTCGACGCCGGCGGCAATCGCGCTCGGGCTCGCGCTCGCCCTCTCTTCGACCGCGCTCGTGCTTCCCATGACCGGCACGCGCAGTCCCGTCGGGCGCGCCGCGTTCTCCATGCTGCTGTTCGAGGATGTGGCGCTGGTGCCGATCATCTTCGCGCTGGGTATTTTCAGCCCGTCCATGGCCGGGGGCAGCGTGGTCACCGACCTGACGGCGGCGCTGTTGACGGGCAGCATCGTGGTGGCGGTGATCTGGATCGCCGGCCGGTTCATCCTGCCGCGGCTGTTCCATCAGGCGGCGCTGACGAAGCGGCCCGAACTGTTCCTGGCGGCGACGCTCGTTGTCATCATGGGCGCCAGCCTCGCCACCAGCGTCAGCGGCATCGGCGCCATCATGGGCGCCCTCGTCGCCGGGCTGATCATCGCGGAGACGGAATATCGCGCTCAGGTCGAAGTGCTGATGGAGCCCTTCAAGAATCTCGCGCTAGGCATCTTCCTGATTACCATCGGCATGAGCGTCGACATCATGTACGCGCTCGAAAACTGGATTTTCGTCGGCGCCGCCGTCGTTGCCATCATCTGCCTGAAAGCGACCGTGACGGGCATTCTGCTGCGTCTGGGCGGGGCGCCGCGGGGCCTCGCCGCCAATGCCGGCCTGTTGATGGCATCGCCGTCGGAGACGACGCTCATCGTCCTCAGCGCCGCTGCGGCCTCGCAGATCATCGACACTCAGACCGCGGCCTTCTGGCAGATCGTCACCGCGCTCGGCCTGACGGCGACGCCGCTTCTGGCGCGGCTCGGGCGCAATACGGAAAAGCAGCTGGAGGACAACGCGCCGACGCCGCCGGAATTGCAGGAGGACGTGGAACAGCCGCGCACGATCGTCGCCGGCTATGGCCGCGTCGGGAAACTGGTAGTCGAAATGCTGAAGCAGCATGACCAGGCATTTGCCGTCGTCGACGCCGATATCGACGCGGTGCGTGTCGCACGAGAAAATGGCTATGAAACCGTGTTCGGCGATCTCGTGCGCTACGAAATCCTGGAAATGATGGGCCTCGAAAACGCAAATGCGCTCGTCCTGACGATGGACGACCCGGTGCAGGTGGTGAAGACGACGAAGGCCGTGCGCGCGGAATATCCGGAGCTTTGCATCGTCGCGCGCGCGAAGGACTCCGCGCATGCAGCGACGCTCTATCGTGCGGGCGTGACCAACGCGGTGCCGGAAACGCTGGAAAGCTCCCTGCAGCTGGCCGAGGCGGTGCTGGTCGATATCGGCCGGCCCATGGGCCCCGTGATCGCCAGCATCCATGACATGCGCGAAATCGAGCGCGAACGCATCAAATCGCAGGTTCCCGGCATGGAGAAGAGCCCGCTGCGGCCGTCGGCGCGCATGGACGCACTCGGCGTCGCACCGGGTCAGATCGTTTAGGGCGCACCCCTAGCGCAGCGGCACGCCTTTCACCGTAATGCGGTGCATGTAGCGGCGCTGGCCGTGATAATCGTTGAGCGCCCAGTGCCAGGTCGAGCGATTGTCCCACATCGCGACCGTACCGGGACGCCATTTCAGGGTCGTATGATATTCGTCCTGCGCGCAGTGCGCATAAAGCGCGAACAGAAGCGCGCGCGATTCCTCATCGTCCATGCCGATGATGTGCGTCGTGAACGCGGCGTTGACATAAAGGCCGCGCCGGCCGGTTTCGGGGTGGGTCAGGACGA
>JBCCAC010000310.1:0-3328 GCA_039815015.1 Pseudomonadota bacterium
ATTCTGCGGGCGCTGCAGGCTCGCCAAATCCCGGTGCCGGCAGGGACAGCGACCCGTCCGTGTGGCCGATATGCGCCGTCAGCGTCACGGGCGCTGGCAACTCCGGAATCGGCAAGGCGTAGCTGGCATCACCATAAACGTAGAAATTGCTGTTGATCGAGCTCTGCTCCGGCACCCAGGCGATACCGGCCTTGGTCGACAGCCCGGCAACATCCGCGCCTATGGTGGCGAATGGCTCGATATAGTCGTTATTTCCCGGTGCGTCGGGATAGATATAGCCGGTGGCACCGAAGGAAAATGTGCCGACGCCGCCGAATGTGCCGGAATAGCCACCATAGATATCGATCTCCAGATTCGGGCCGCCGAATGTGCCGAACCCGGCCAGATTAGATCCCCAAAACCCGACAAAAAAGCCCGACGAGTGGACAAGATCGACGCCGCCCTGCAGAGCGAAATCCTCATCCGACAGCGATATGCCGCGAAACCGGTAGTCCGAAAATACACCGATATTGCCGCTCAGCTGGAAATCGCTGGGGATGTCGGTGTCGAACGTATCGACCTCCTGAGCGTCCTCGACAGCATCAACGGCTTCCATCAACCCGCCGGTCTGCGCCATTGCGGGCATCGCCCACACCGCGGTGGACATCGCGGCAACGCAAATGGCGGACCGCGCCATGGCAGCGGCCGTGTGGAGGCTTGCTCCTTCGAGACTCTTGGTCTTCGTCATTTATACCCTCCTCTTATCAGCATGAAGCTGCTCGCTCGGAAGGGTTTGCGGTGAATCTGCGTTCACCTGCGAGAATCAACGTGCCAAATCCTTTCGCGGTGCACAAGACGTTTTTATGACACACTTGTAACAATGTGTTTGCCGCGTTGTTCGGGCAGGTACTTGAAGAGGCACAAAAAAGGGCCGACCTGTCACCAGATCGGCCCAGTCAATCCTTGGGGAGGATCGCCCGTTAAGGCAGTTCATATACTGCAGTGCAGCATTGGATTATGCAAGCCTTTTTTGAGTGTGGCGCAAATTCAACGAAATCCGGCATTCTATGCCCTCGTCTGGCGATACGGGTCCGTTCCCGTTATGGACGGACGGTATGAGTGATCTTTTCGTCGACGCGGGTGGTGCGGGAACCGCCGACACGGGCGGCAATTACAATGCGAGCGAGATCGAGGTGCTGGAGGGGCTGGAGCCCGTCCGCCGGCGCCCCGGCATGTATATCGGCGGCACCGACGAGCGCGCGCTGCATCATCTGGCTGCCGAAGTCGTCGACAATGCGATGGACGAGGCCGTCGCCGGGCACGCGCAGCGGATCGAAATACATCTGAGCGCGGACGGCAGCCTGACCGTCACCGACAATGGCCGCGGTATTCCGGTGGACGAACACCCCCGCTATCCCGGCAAGAGCGCGCTCGAAGTCATTTTCATGATGCTGCATTCGGGCGGCAAATTTTCCGGCAAGGCCTATCAGACCTCGGGCGGTCTGCACGGCGTCGGGGTTAGCGTCGTCAACGCGCTATCGTCCCGACTGGAAGTCGAGGTTGCGCGCGCGAAGACGCTTTACCGCCAGACCTTTTCGCGCGGTGAGGTGGTGACGCCGCTCGACGAGATCGGCGCGGCCCCGAACCGCCGCGGAACGAAGGTCTCGTTTCTGCCCGATCCCGATATTTTCGGTGAGAAAGCCAGGCTGAAACCGGCGCGGCTCTACCGGCTTGCGCGGTCGAAGGCCTATCTGTTCGGCGGCGTCGAGATTCGCTGGTCCTGCGATCCCGACCTCGCCAGCGATGACATTCCGTCGGAGGCGGTGTTCCAGTTTCCAGGCGGCCTTGCGGATCATCTCGTCGAGCTGGTGGGCGACCGCGAGTGCGCGACGACCGAACCCTTTACCGGCCGCGCCGAATTTCCGGACGGTCAGGGCTCGGTCGAATGGGCCATCGCCTGGCCGCTTTACGGCGAAGGTTCGAACAGCTGGTACTGCAATACCATCCCGACGCCGGACGGCGGCACGCATGAAAATGGCCTGCGCGCCGCCATCACCAAGGGGATGCGCGGATTTGCCGAACTCGTGGGCCAGAAGAAAGCATCGGGCCTGACCGCCGACGACATGGTGAACGGCGCGGAGATCATGCTGAGCGTCTTCATCCGCGATCCGCAGTTCCAGTCGCAGACGAAGGACCGCCTGACCTCGCCGGAGGCCGCGCGTCTGGTCGAGGCCGCGTTGCGCGACCGTTTCGACCAGTTTCTGTCCGCCGACATGAACCGCGGCAAGGCACTGCTCGCCTTTGCGCTGGAACGGCTCGACGAGCGCATGAAGCGGAAGGCCGAAAAGGAGATCAAGCGCAAGACCGCGACGAACAAGCGCGCGCTCCGCCTGCCCGGCAAGCTGACCGACTGTTCGGGCGGCGCGCAGCTCGACACGGAACTCTTCATCGTCGAGGGCGATTCCGCCGGCGGCAGCGCCAAGCAGGCGCGCGAGCGCAAGACGCAGGCGATCCTCCCCATTCGCGGCAAGATACTGAACGTCGCCAGCTCCACCGCGCAGAAGATCGCCGCCAATCAGGAAATCGCCGACCTCATCCTCGCCATCGGTGCGGGTGCCGGGGCCAGCTATGACGACGATGCCGTGCGCTATGATCGTATCGTCATTATGACCGACGCCGATGTCGACGGCGCGCATATCGCGACGCTGTTGATGACCTTCTTCTTTCAGGAGATGCCCGGCCTCGTAAAGTCGGGCCGGCTCTACCTCGCGCAGCCGCCGCTCTACCGGCTGAGCCAAGGCGGCAAGGTCGCCTATGCCCGCGACGACGCCCATCGCGAAGCGCTGTTGGACAGCGAGTTCGCGGGCCGGGGCAAGGTGGACGTCAGCCGCTTCAAGGGCCTGGGTGAAATGTCGCCGGCACAGCTAAAAGAGACGACCATGGACCCGGAGAAGCGCACGCTGATCCGCGTCACGCTGCCCGCCGACTATGAAGGCCGCGCCCCCGTCAAGGATCTGGTCGACCGTCTGATGGGCCGAAATCCGGAACACAGATTCCAGTTCATCCAGGCGAATGCGCACGAGCTGGACGAAACCGCCATCGACGCCTGAGGCGGCCGGGTCCGAAGGTTCGTTGGCGCTTGGAAAATCGTCACGAGAATCGGTCTCACGCCGCCTTCAACCGGTCGTCGAACCAGCGGTCGATCAGCGATCTCACCCGCTCCTTATGCTCGATGAGGGTGTGCGAGCCACGTTCGGGCACGACCAATTCGACGGTCCGGTCGAGGTGCGTGAGATGCCTCGCCATGGCGAGGCTGTGCCTGGCGGGCACGCGCGCGTCCGCCGCGCCG
>JBCCAC010000318.1:0-3205 GCA_039815015.1 Pseudomonadota bacterium
CCTCTTCGGGCGGGGCGGGCGGCCATGCCGGCGCATTCGCCTGTAATTTCGTCAATAGGCGCCGACGTATCGGTTCCACCTCGCCGGGGTCGCCGACCATCACGGCCGTGGGATTGGCGACGAGATAAGCGGGCGTCGCGCCGATATCGGAGGCGCGCCACATGTCCGCACCCTTCGCCATCAGCGCCTCGACGACGTCGAACTTGTTCCCGATCGCCGCCTTGTGGGCATAGGTATTGCCGGCACCGACGTCGCGCGTCACATCCGCGCCCGCCGCGACGAGGGCAAGGGCGCGGCTGCGATCCTCGCCCAGCAGTGCGCGTTCCAGCGCGAACGTCCCGTCCCTGCCGATGCCGTCGGGGTCGGCGCCGGCAGCGATCAATCGCTCGAACCACCAGGGATCCTTCAATTCCAGGCTGTAGTAGATGGGGCTGTAGGTGCCGCCTTCGACCGTACCCGTCCGGGTGCTGTATGTGCCCGCGGCGGGGTCCGCGCCGTCGACCGGCGCACCGGCGTCGAGAAGACGCTCGAATGCGTCTCGATTCCTGTGTGCCATGGCGAAGGTCAGGAGGTCGACCGGTCCGGCAACGGCGCGGACAACGTCCGGATCGGTGCTCAGGACGCGCGCCAGCGCAGCGTCGTCGCTATCGGCGATGGCCGCACCCGCCCGTCGGGCCGGGCCGGAAAACCCATCTAGCACCGCTGGCGTATCATGTTGATGAAAACCGGGCGTGAAGCCGTCACCGCCGCGCGCGCTGGATTGATCCGCCGTCATCATACCCACCAAGCTAGCACCCGCGATGGCGACAGCCAACGACCCACCGACGATGACCGTGCGTTTCATCCGCGTCGTCTCTTTCCGCTACTGATCTCCTGCCCGCAAGCCAGACAGCACCCAGTTCATACCATGGCGGGAGACGGAATTGCCATAATTCCACCAGCCGACATCGGCAGGTTTATCGACCTCCAGAGCGACCTGATTGCCATAGGCATCCGGCGCAATCTTGCCGACCCAGTCGAAGCCGTTGATCAGCGAGGAATCGTCCTCTTGAATATTATGCAGGATTTCACCTGGGACATAATAAGCCGTGACCTCGCCAGACGCTCCGTTAGGGTTGGCGGCAGTGGCCCGGTCGATCGTATTGTTCGACAGGCCTGCCGCATTGTAGGTCGACGCGTCGTAGCCTGATGCGACTGCGGCGGCGGATGCCATCCCGCCACCCAATGAATGGCCTACGAATTCGACATCGGCACCTGACAGCGCCGTCTGCCGGCCGATCTGGATGGCTTGGTCGTAATAGGGACTGTCGCCACCGACGCCCTGACGCAGATTGTTGTTCCAGTCCGACAGCGACGTGAATTCCGTCCCACGGAACGCCACGACATAATCCGTATTGCTGCCGGAACCGGCGACATAGACACGGGCCTGAAAATTGGAATCGGGGATCGTCAGGTCGGCGGGCGTCAGGCCGATCGCAGCGAGGTCCGCCTGGCTCGCGACGCGCCAGCCGGGCGGCGGTGCGGCGTTGGTTTCGTACACATCTTGCGCCATCAGCGCCTTATCGAGTTCTCGCTGTTCCGTGCCCTTGCCTGGCGGTGCCATGGCGATCGCGTCTGCCGGCAGGCCCAGGTTCGCTGCGAAATCATCGCCCGGAACCGGCCCGTTCGCCGCGCCAGATATGCCGTCAAGGGCGCCGCCGCCCATTCCATTACCGCTGATACCTTCCAGTGACATAACGCGACTCCACATTGCCGAAGAGGTCAAATATCACATGCGCAACTGTGCCTGTCTGTGCGGGGATTCCCGTAGGATGGTAACAGCAGCGACGTTGCCCAGGTGGCCGTCCCGGCCACGGGGAATGCTGACGAAAAACCGGGTGTGAAACCTTCGCCGCGGCGGCGTGCTGGATTGGTCAACCGTTGCATACCAGTCAGGCTTGCCCCCGCAATGACAATAGCCAGCGAGCCAGCGGCGATGACCGTACGCTTCATCCGCGTTGCCCCTTTCCGCTACTGATCTCCTGCCTCGATACCCGAAAGTACCCAGTCCCTGCCATGACGGGCGAACAGCCCGGTTGAGCCATCGGAATTTGCGGGCTCGTCAACTTCGAGCGCGACCTGGTTGCCATAGGCATCGGGAGCAAGCTTGCCGAGCCAGTCGAATTTGAACAATGAGGAATGGTCTTCCTGTATGACGTTGAGGGCTTCGCCTGGGACGTAATAAGCAGTGACATGACCGGGGGCATCACCGCAAGGATTGCTGGCAATCGCTTTGTTGATCGTATTGTTGGATAAGCCTGCTGCATTGTAGGTCGACGCATCGAAGCCCGATGCGATGGCGGCGGCGGACGCCAGGCCGCCACCCAATGAATGGCCGACAAATTCTATGTCGGCATCTGCGAATGCCGTCTCCCGGCCGATTCTGATGGCCTGATCATAATAGGGACTGTTGCCGCCGAGGGCTTGGCGCACATTGTTGATCCAGTCTATCCGCGACGAGAAATCCGTACCTTTGAATGCAACGACATAGTCGGTGTTTTCGCCGCTGCCTGCCACGTAGACGCGCGCCCGAAAACCGGTGTCGGAGATGGTGAGATCGGCAGGCGTTAGATTGATGTTTTTGAGATCCGCTTCGCTCGCCACGCGCCAGCCGGGCGGCGGCGTGGCGTTGGTCTGGTAGACGTCATCGGCAAGTCGCGCCATGTCCAGCTCACGCTGTTCCGTCCCCTTGCCCGGCGGTGACATCGCGATTGCGTCCGAAGCAAGGCCCAGATTCGCTGCGAAATCGTCGCCCGCAGCCTCCCCGCCCGTGGCCCCGATTACGCTGCCGCCTGCGCCTATGCCGTTATCGGCGATACCATCCAGAGACATGAAACAACCTCCTCATTGCCGAAGAAGTCGAAGATCGCATGCGCAGTGGTATCTTTCTGTGCGGGAGTTCCCGTAGGCCCGGACCGCAGCGGTGTCGTTTACGTCGCCGTGCCGCCGACCGTCAGTCCCTCGGCAAGCAGCGTCGGCTGACCGACGCCTGCCGGGACGGACTGACCGCCCTTGCCGCAGATGCCGATGCCTTCGTCCAGCGCGAAATCGTTGCCGATGGCGGTGACGCGGCGCATGACGTCGGGGCCGTTGCCGATCAGGGTCGCGCCCTTGATCGGTACGGTGATCCTGCCGTCCTCGATGCGATAGGCCTCGGTAAGCGAGA
>JBCCAC010000368.1:0-2663 GCA_039815015.1 Pseudomonadota bacterium
CAGCATCCGACGGTCACCGGCGCCATGCACCGGGTCCTCGACGAATGCGGTGCCGGCGCGGGCGGAACGCGCAATCTTTCGGGCACCAATCACCATCATGTCCTCCTGGAGGAGGAACTGGCCGACCTGCACCATAAGGACGACGCGCTGCTCTTCACATCGGGCTATGTTTCCAACTGGGCCGCGCTCGGGACGCTGGCCGCGCGCATTCCGGACTGCGTCGTCTTGTCGGATGCGCTAAACCACGCCTCGATGATCGAAGGCATCCGCCACAGCAAGGCGGACCGCCTGATCTTCGAACATAATTCGCCGGACGATCTAGACCGCAAGCTCGCAGCGCTCGATCCCGAGCGGCCAAAGCTGGTCGCGTTCGAAAGCGTCTATTCGATGGACGGCGACATCGCGCCGATCGCGGAGATTCTCGACGTCTGCGAGGCGCACAATGCGATGAGCTATATCGACGAAGTGCACGCGGTCGGGCTTTACGGCCCGCGTGGCGGCGGTATCGCCGAGCGCGAAGGCCTGATGGACCGGATCACCGTGATCGAAGGGACCCTCGGCAAGGCCTTCGGCGTCATGGGCGGTTACATCGCCGCCTCGCGTGATCTGTGCGACTTCGTGCGCACCTTCGCCAGCGGCTTCATCTTCACGACCGCCCTGCCCCCGGCCATCGCGGCGGGCGCATGTGCGAGCATCCGGCATCTGAAGAGCAGCAATGCGGAACGCGAGCGGCAGCAGGATCGCGTGGCCAAGGTCCGCGGCGCGCTCGACCGCATGGGGATCCCGCACCTGCCCAATCCCAGTCACATCATCCCGGTGATGGTCTGCGACGCGCACAAGTGCAAATTGATCAGCGACTGGCTGATGGACAATCACGGCATCTACGTGCAGCCGATCAACTACCCGACCGTCCCGCGCGGCGAGGAACGCCTGCGCATCACGCCGTCGCCGGTACATAGCGACGACGATATCGACCGCCTGTTGTCGGCGCTCAGCGAAATCTGGTCGCACTGCGAACTGGCGCGGCGCGATATGGCGGCGTGATAGGGTAGCGCCTCGAATTGGGCAGGCGCGTCAGGGGACTTGTCGGAGAGACTAGAGCTCTTCGGTAGTCCCCGGACCACTCTGTCGCGAAGTTCGCGTAGCCCTCCCTTGTCATCCCCGCGCAGGCGGGGATCCATTCGGCGCCCTATTTACCGAGTGAACGGCTTCTGGATCCCCCACCCGCGCGGGGATGACAAATTCATGTGATCCGCACGAAACCACGGCGTCTCAGTGCAATAGCGATGGCGCGCATATGCCTGTGCCGTGCGTACGCCAGGGATTTCCAGCAAGGGAAACGGTACATTCAAGGGTCAGACGGTGCCGGGGCGAAATAGCGTCCCAACCTTATCCACCAAAAAAGAAGGGGCGGAAATCCGCCCCTTCCTCAACGTCGTGATATTCGGTCGTCAGGCTGGGTTTTGCAGATACGCGATGACATCGGCGCGCTGCTGTGCCCGCTTCAGGCCCGGAAAGACCATCTTGGTTCCGGGAACGACGCCACGCGGGTCTTCCAGATAGACGTAGAGCTGTTCCGGCGTCCAAACCAGGCCGCTGTTCGCATTGGCCGGCGAGTAATTATACCCGTCGACGCTACCGGCCGTCCGGCCGACGACACCAGCAAGCGAGGGTCCGACGCGGTTCACGCCCTCTTCCACGGCGTGACAGGCGCGGCATTGCGCAAAGACGGTCTTGCCGGCGCTGGCATCACCGGTGAGGCTGGCGAAGGCCACACCGTCTTTCGTCACCAGATCACCTGCCGCAGCCGTATCATCGGCATCCGCCGCGTCGGTATCTTCTACAGCTTCGACGTCCACTTCGACATCGGCCGTATCGACGTCAGCCGTATCAACGGCGGCCGTTTCGACCTCTACGGCGGCATCGTCGGTTTCTACGACGGCCGCGTCATCGACGACGACGGTCTCTTCAGGGGTTGCCGTGTCGGCGGAGCCGCCATCGGAACAGGCCGCCACCATCGCAGAAATCGCGACTGCGCTTGCGAAGATCCTCATATGTGAGCTGCTCATTCACGTCCTCCCCGGACAACTGGTTGCCTCACCTCGTCCGGATCCGGACGTCAGGTACCTTTGCCATGCGTACGCGACAAGTCAAACGATCCCAGAGGATGGATACCTGTCGAAAAACGTCGCACCACTCGTAATTAATCCTCGTCTTTCAGCATGATTCCACGCTTATGCCGGACGAGAAGGTAGATGAGGCAGATGGCCGGCAGCGTGATCGCGCCGATCAATATGTCCGAAAGGGACCCCGACGGCAGCGCCGCCGCCCCCTTGATCATGTAGGCGATCAGGCCGACCAGATAATATCCGGCTGCGATGACCGACAGCGTTTCGACGAGACCCTGCAATCGGAACTGCAGCTGGATCGACCGCTCCATCGACGTCGTCAGACGAAGGTTCTGCGCCTTGATCCGCGTGTCGATCCGTACGTCGAGGGTCTGCATCACGCGGGCGATGCGTTCGGCGATGCGGCCCAGGCGATCGCGAAAGACGGAACATGTCCTGAGCGCGGGCACCAGCCGCCGTTCGGTGAAATCGGACAGCGTCTGATGGTTCGCGACCGCCTCGACGTTCAGCGTTTGCAGCCGGTCGGCGGCGACG
>JBCCAC010000075.1:0-8891 GCA_039815015.1 Pseudomonadota bacterium
CGACCGGGCCGGGTATGCTGGTAATAGCGATATCGGCCGCGCGGGCTTCTGAAACGAGCCGATAGCCGGGATCGGCGATAAGGGGCGTGCCGGCGTCGGTAACCAGAGCGACCGCCTCGTGGGCCGCCCGCTCGATCAGCCTGGCGCGCACTGCCTCGGTCGCGTGATCGTCATAACGCTGCATGGGTGTCGCGGCGCCGATATGTTTCAGTAGCCTTCCCGTGACGCGCGTGTCTTCGGCTGCGACCAAATCGGCATTTTTCAGGACGTTCTCCGCCCGGAACGATATATCGTTCAGGTTGCCGATCGGTGTCGCAACGATATAGATTCCCGCACATAAAGGTCGCGGGGATGATTCCGGCGGCATGGGACGGGGCTAATTCATGTTTCGAGAGCAATCCAGTACCATGCGCGGCCACGCCCGCCAATTGACGCGCGGCCGCGCCCGCCGATCGATGGCCATCGTCGCCCTGGCCGCCTGCGCGCTCGTATCGGCCTGTCAGGAGCGCGGCCCCTCGATCGGCAATGCCGACATCGCCCTGCCGCCGCCGGTCGCCACGCCGGAAGCGCCGCCGCCGGTCGAACTGCCGGTCGCGAAGAATCGCGCCGCACTGCTCGTTCCGCTGACCGGTCCGCGCGCGCGGGTAGGGCGCTCGCTGGCCAATGCGGCGATGATGGCACTCGAAGATCTTGGCGGCGGCGATATCGAAGTCGAGGCGTTCGACACCGCCGTCAACGGACCTGAACGCGCCGCCCAGCGCGCCGTTTCGGCTGGCGCGCGTGTCGTCCTGGGGCCGTTGCTTGCCGAAAACGTACGCGCGGTGCGCGGCTATGCGGCGTCTGAAAATATCCCCGTCATCAGTTTTTCCAACGACGCCGACGTCGCTGGCAACGGGGTCTACATCATGGGCTATCAGCCGGCGCAGGCGGTGGCGCGCGTCGTGGGCTTCGCCCGTTCGCGCGGTATCGACCAGTTCGCCGCGCTCGTCCCGTCGGGGGATTATGGCCGCCGCGCGAGCGATTCCTTTCTGGCGAGCGTGCGCGATGCCGGCGGACGCGTGACGGCGATCGAAACCTATACGCGCGAACGTTCGAAACTGCCGGCGGCCGTCCGGCGGATCACGGACTATGAGGCCCGCTCCGCACGGGCTGCGCAGGGCGGGGTCGTGCGGGCCGACGGCACCGTTGCCCCCGTCGAAAGCCGGTTGGCACCGGTCAGCTTCCAGAGCCTGCTGATCGCCGATGGCGGCGCGATCGCGTCGGAATTCCTCGTCAGCCTCCAGCGCTATGGCGCCGGCCCGGGCACGGTTCGCTATCTGGGAACCGAATTGTGGAACGCCGACGCGCGCGTCGCGCAGGCGCAGGGCCTTCACGGCAGCTGGTTCGCCAGCGTTCCCGACGGCCGCTTCGACGCGCTGGCGAATCGTTACCGCGCCAAATATGGCGGCGCGCCCTCGCGTCTCGCCAGCCTGGCTTATGATTCGGTGCTGTTGGCGCACGGCATCGCGGGCGAGTGGCCCGTCGGCGGTGCGTTTCCTGCCGAGCGGCTGACGGATCCCGACGGCTTTGTCGGGATCGACGGCATTTTTCGGTTCGGGCGCGGCGGCATCGCCCAGCGCGGGCTCGAGGTGCAGGAAGTGGGACCGGGCGGCGCGCGCGTCATCGCGAAGGCGCCGTCGAGCTTTCAGGCCGATCGCGTTTCCATGCTCGTGAATTAGGGGCGGGCTGGCCCGGACCCATCATGAAAAAGGGCCAGGCGACGTCCATTTCAGACGCCACCCGGCCCTTTTCATGAACAGGCTCGTTATGGAACTGGCGGTCAGAGCTTCTCGGTCAGCTCAGGCACGGCCTGATAAAGGTCCGCCACCAGGCCATAATCGGCGACCTGGAAGATCGGCGCATCGGCATCCTTGTTGATGGCGATGATGGTCTTCGAATCCTTCATGCCGGCAAGGTGCTGGATCGCGCCGGAAATGCCGATGGCGATATAGACTTCCGGCGCCACGATCTTGCCGGTCTGGCCGACCTGATAATCGTTCGGGACATAGCCCGCGTCGACGGCGGCACGCGACGCGCCCACGGCGGCGCCCAGCTTGTCGGCCAGTGGTTCGATGATCTTCTCGAAATTCTCGCCCGACTGCAGCGCCCGGCCGCCAGAGACGATGATGCCGGCCGACGTCAGTTCCGGCCGTTCGCTCTCGGCGATTTCCGCAGAGACGAAGCTCGACTTGCCGCTGTCGCCCGCACCGGAAATCGCTTCGACGCTCGCGGAACCGCCTTCGGTCGCGGCCTTGTCGAAGGCCGTGCCGCGTACGGTGATGACTTTCTTCGCATCCGATGTCTTGACCGTCGCGATGACGTTCCCGGCATAGGTCGGCCGTTCGAACGAGCCGTCGTCGTTGATGGCGATGATCTCGGAAATCATCTGAATGTCGAGCTTGGCGGCAATGCGCGGCGCGACGTTCTTTCCCGTCGTCGTGGCGGGCGCGAGAAGGGCGTCATAGCCATCCATCAGTCCGACGATCAGCGGCGTCAGGTTTTCCGCCAGCGCGTTGCCGTAGGCAGCGTCGTCCGCGTGGAGAATTTTGTCGACGCCGGCGACCTTCGCGGCGGCATCGGCGACGGCCTGCGACCCTTCGCCGGCGACGAGGACATGCACATCGCCGCCCAGCTTGGTGGCGGCGGTGACTGCGACCAGCGTCGCGGGTGCGAGCGCTTCATTGTCGTGATCTGCGAGTACGAGAATGCTCATGCGGCGACTCCCATTTCCTTCAATTTGGCGACCAGCGTCTCGACATCGGCGACGATTTCACCGGCCTCGCGCTTGGCAGGTTCGGCGACCTTGACGACGGTCAGACGGGGGCTGGTGTCGACGCCGTAATCGGCAGGCGTCTTTTCATCTATCGGTTTCTTCTTCGCCTTCATGATGTTCGGCAGCGAGGCATAACGCGGTTCGTTGAGGCGGAGGTCGGTCGTGATGATCGCCGGCGTCGTCAGTTTCAGCGTTTCCAGGCCGCCATCGACCTCGCGCGTCACGGTGACATGACCGTCGCCCGGTTCGACCTTCGAGGCGAACGTGCCCTGCGGCAGGTCCAGAAGCGCGGCCAGCATCTGGCCGACCTGGTTGGAATCATCGTCGATCGCCTGCTTGCCGAGAAGGACGAGATCTGGGCTCTCCTCTTGGGCAATCTTGGCAAGGATCTTCGCAACCGCGAGCGGTTCCGGCATATCGCCATCCGCGACGACCAATATGCCGCGATCGGCGCCCATGGCGAGGGCGGTGCGCAGCGTTTCCGTCGCCTTCTGTTCGCCGATCGACACCGCGACGATTTCGGTCGCCGTGCCGGCCTCCTTCAGCTTGACGGCTTCCTCGACGGCGATCTCGTCGAACGGATTCATGCTCATCTTCACATTGGCGAGATCGACGGCCGAGCCGTCGGCCTTGACGCGCGGTTTCACATTATAGTCGATAACCCGCTTTACGGGCACGAGAATTTTCATCTGGTCGCTCATCCTTCAAATGCGATAGGCGGGATGCGCCGGTCATGGCGCAGCGCCGTTCGTCCTGTCAACGCGCCAAAGCGCGCGTTCGGTTCCCTCCTGAAGACGCGGCAAATTGCGTTGCCGTGCCCTTGGGCCTAGGTGCGGCGCGTCACTCCATAAGAACGGAACGAAATGGCAGGCTTTAAACAGCCCAACCTCGGCGAGCGCGCTGAAGCGGCAAAAAAGGCGAAGGCGGCGGCGCTGGCGAAATTGAAGGCGCGGCCCAAGCCGAGCGCGGAAGAGCTGGCGGCCAAGAAAGCCGCACGGCTGGAACGCGAGCAGGCCGAAATCGAGGCGCGCGCCGCGAAAAAGCGCGCCGAAGCCGAGGCCGCCGCCGCGGCGGAAGCGGCGCGGATCGAGGCCGAGGAGCAGGCACGCAAGGAGGCGGAAAGCGTGAAAGTGTCGGAGGCCGTCAAGAAAGCGGCCCGGGATGCGCGCTATGCCAAGCGCAAGGCCCGCCGCTGAAGCGTATCTGCTGCGCCCATATGGCTCGACCTTGCCAAGGTGCCGGGCGACCGACCCGCACGGGAACGAAGCGGCCGCCCGATCATATGATGAAAGACGGGACGGCGCCGGCGGCGGCCTAGCCCGTTCGAACGCCAATGAAGGGAACGAGGCATGGGCGCAGCCGATATCGACGTCGACGTTGCGATTCTGGGCGCGGGAACCGCGGGTATGTCGGCCTATCGCGAGGTTCGCAAATATACCGACCGTATCGCGCTGATCGACGGCGGACCGCTCGGCACCACCTGCGCGCGCGTCGGCTGCATGCCGTCGAAATTGCTGATCGCGGCTGCAGATTCTGCTCATAGCGCCGAGGCGGCGGATCTGTTCGGCGTCCATGCCGGCCCGGTGAATGTCGACGGCCGCGCGGTCATGGCGCGCGTCAAGCGCGAGCGCGATCGCTTCGTCGGTTTCGTCGAAGATGCCGTCGAGGACTTCGAGGACGCGCATCTCTTGCGCGAACATGCGATGTTCGAGGACGACCATCGCCTGTGCCTTGCGGACGGGCGCATCGTGACCGCCGCACGCACGATCATCGCGACGGGATCGCGCGCGCACGTCCCGCCGCCGTTCGCAGCGCTCGGCGATCTGACGATCACCAATGACGATCTGTTCTATCGTGACGATCTGCCGAAGTCGGTGGTCGTCTTCGGTGGCGGGGTCATCGGCCTGGAGCTGGGTCAGGCGCTGTCCCGGCTCGGCGTCCGTGTACGGCTGTTCGGCAAGGACGGCGCCGTTGGGCCTTTGACCGACCCTGTCCTGAAGGCCTACGCGGCGCAGACGTTCTCAAGGGAATTTCCCGCCGTCCTCGATGGCGAGGCCGTGCCGCACCGCGATGGCGATGAGGTCGTCGTCGACTGGACGGACGGTAACGGCGAGACCGGCGAGGAGCGTTTCGACCTGCTGCTCGCCGCAACGGGCCGGCGCGCCAATCTGGAAGGGCTGAAGCTCGAAAACACATCATTGACGCTCGACGAGCGCGGCATTCCCGTTTTCGATCATCTGTCCCTTCAGGCAGGCAAGTCTTCGATATTTCTGGCGGGCGATGTCGATGGCGACCTGCCGCTCTTGCACGAGGCGGCCGACGATGGCCGCGTCGCCGGTGAGAACGCCGCGCGCTATCCCGAAGTCTTTCGCCGCCAGCGCCGGACGCCGCTGGGCATCATGTTCACCGACCCCGGCATCGCCATGGCCGGCGCGACGCATCGCGAATTGACGGCACGCGGCGTGCACTTCGAGACCGGCGCGGTCTCCTACGAAGATCAGGGCCGCGCGCGCGTCATCGGCAAGAATGTCGGCGTGCTGCACGTCTATGGCGAACAGGAAACCGGACGTCTTCTCGGTGCGGAGATGATCGGACCGGGCGCCGAACATATCATGCATCTGATCGCCTGGACGATCGATACCGGGGCGACCGTGACCGAGGCGATCGGCCGGCCTTTCTATCATCCGGTACTGGAAGAGGGGCTCAGGACCGCGCTGCGCGGCCTCAATGCCAAGCTCGGCTTTTCAGCGAACCCGCCCATGCGCTGCATCGATTGCGGCCCCGGGGGATAATCGGCGGTTCCGCGACGGGGTTTCGCCCGCGTTTTCAAAGACGAAGCTGCCGAAACTGACGAACGGAGAGTGCAGCTGGAAAGCCCCTACCAGCACAGATCTTCGGGCAAGGCGCGCCATAGTTGCAGGCTGAACAGACCGTCATCGTCGGTCCAGGCCTCGACCTGACGGAACCCGGCGGCGCGGGCGAGAACGGCGGCATCGCTCAGGCTGTATTTGTGGCTGTTGGAGACATGAATCGTCTCCCCCTTCGCCACCGTCCAGCGGGCGCCGTCGAGTGCGATCGCCGTATCGCGGGTGGCTTCGATGTGCATTTCGATGCGCCGCATGTCCGGGTTCCAGAAACTGCGATAGCGCCAGTCCCGCTGCTGCAGTTCGGCGCCGAGATCATCTTCCAGGCGGCGCAGGATGCCGAGAATGAATTCGGCCGTTATCCCCTTGGCGTCGTCATAGGCCGGCTCCAATATGGCGGCGTTCTTCACCAGATCGACGCCGATGGCGAGATGGGCATCGCCGCCGAGCGTGCCCCCGAACGCACGCAGAAGGTCGACCGCCTCCGCCGCGGTCATGTTGCCGATCGTCGACCCGGGAAAAAAGCCGAGCTTGGGCGAGGTTCGGACGGCGGCCGGCAGGTCGAGCGGCCGGGTGAAATCGCCGGCGAGGGGATGAACGTCGAGGCCCGGCATCGCCGCCGCGACGCTTTTGGCCGCGTCGGCCAGCATGTCGGCACTGATGTCGACGGGGACATAGGCGGCGGCGCGCACCGCGCTCAGGAACGAGGGCGTCTTCGCGCTGGAGCCGCTGCCGAATTCGACGACGGTACGGCCATGCCCGACCCGGTCGGCGATCGTACCGCTATGTTTGCGGATGAGTTCGATTTCCGTTCGCGTCGGATAATATTCCGGCAGGCGCGTAATCTCCTCGAACAGGTCTGAGCCGCGCCGATCATAGAGATAGCGCGCTGGAATTTCCTTCTGTTCGCGGGCCAGTCCGCAGCGGACGGCATCGGCGAAATCCGCCAGAATGCGATTATCGGTATCGGCCATGGGTGAAACGCTGCGGCTAAAGCGTCTTTGCCAGCCGCAGACCGGCAAATTGCCAGCGCTGATGCGGGTAGAAGAAATTACGATAGGTATCGCGCGCATGGCCGGCCGACGTGGCGCAGGAGGATCCGCGCAGCACGTTCTGCCCGGACATGAATTTGCCATTATATTCGCCGACCGCGCCGGCGGCCGGGCGAAAGCCGGGATAGGGCGAATAGGCGCTGGCGGTCCATTGCCAGCACTGGCCGTGCGCATCCGGCAGCGCGGGCGCCATCACCTCCCACTCGGCTTCCGTCGGTAAGCGCAGACCGGCCCAGGTCGCGAAGGCATCCGCCTCGTAAAGGCTGATATGTGCGACCGGTGCGGCAGGATCGACCGCGCGGCGACCGCGAAGCGAGAACTGGCTGGGCCGATTGTCCGGTTCGCAGCGCCAGTAGAGCGGCGCGGTGATGTCGTGTTCCTGCACCCAGGCCCAGCCGTCCGACAGCCACAGCCCGGCCGCCTGATATCCGCCATCGTCGATGAACTCGTCCCATTCGGCGTTCGTGACCAGACGGGACGCGATGGCGAAGGGTTCGAGATGCACCTTATGGCGCGGCCCCTCGCAATCATAAGCGAAGGCGGTCTCGCCCTTCGCATGCCCGATCTCCACCAGGCCGCCATCATGCCGGTGCCAGTCGAGGGCCGTATCGGTTCCGCTCGGCGCGGGCGCGTCCGCGGCATAGACGGGTTCGATCGGGTTCTGCGCGAACAGGTGCAATATGTCCGTCAGGAGCAGTTCCTGATGCTGCTGTTCATGGTGGAGGCCGAGCGTCACGAGATTGAGCGCGGCCCTGTCCAGTCCTGGCATGGCCGCCGCCATCGCCGCGTCGACATGATCGCGATAGGCGCGGATCCTGGCCAGGGACGGCCGGGTCAGGAGACCGCGCTCGGCACGTGTATGGCGCGGACCGGCCGCTTCGTAATAGCTGTTGAAAAGAAAGCCGAATTCAGCATCGAATGGAAAGTAGTCCGGGACGTGAGGCGTCAGAACGAACGTTTCGAAGAACCAGGTGACGTGCGCCAGATGCCATTTTGCCGGACTGGCGTCGGTCATCGATTGCGGTGTGGCATCGGCATCGCTGAGCGGCGCGGCGAGCCGGGTCGTTTCCGCCCGGCACCGCGCGTAATCCTGCGCCAGATGTCCTGTCAGCGTTTCGCCTATGCGTTCCGACAGCATGGCCACGTCCGTCCCTCAGGCTTCCCGATTGGCTCCCGGTACCCATAGGACATCGCCGCCCGCGCGCGCATTTACATAGCGTGACATGACGAACAGATGATCCGAAAGGCGATTCAGATACAAAAGCGCCGGCTCGCCGATCGGTTCCTTGTCCGCGGCGGCCGCCATGACCGTGTCGCGTTCCGCGCGGCGAGTGATGGTCCGCGCCATATGCAGGGCGGCGGCGAGCGGCGTTCCGCCGGGTAGAACGAAACTGTCGAGACTGGCGAGCGCGTCATTCATCGCGTCGATCTCTCGTTCCAGCCGCTCGACCTGCGGTGCCGTCATCCGCAAGGCGCCTTCGATGTCGCCCGGTGTCGCAAGATCGGCACCGAGATCAAAGAGATCGTTCTGTATACGCATCAGCATGTCGTCGTCTTCGCCGGCGGCATGCGTGCGCGCGACGCCGATCGCGGCGTTCGCCTCGTCGACCGTGCCATAGGCGGCGACCCGTGCGTCCGTCTTCGCGCGGCGCGAACCGTCGGCAAGGCCCGTCGTGCCGTCGTCGCCCGTCCGCGTATATATCCGGTTGAGCTTAACCAAGATTGCCTGCGAGCAGCGCGAAGATGACGATCAGAATGACGACCCCAGCCTGTAGATAGACGCGCGTGAACATCAGCTTATTGGATTTTCGGCCACCGACGTCCTTGCCCGACGCCATCACGATGATGCCGCGGATCAGGACCGCGGCAGTCAGGAGCGCGCCGCCGATAATCAGAACGATGATAAGCGTGTTCATGGCTCGCTATGTGCGGTTCCCAGGCCGGAAAGTCACCCCCTGCGGGATTTTGGCGCGCTCATTTCCCGGAATTCGTAGACCCCCTAGAATTCGTAGACCAGGCTCGCACGCGTGATCGTATCGGTATTTTCCTGCGTCGGAGGCGGATCGGTCTCGTGCATGATGTCGAAGCTGAGCCGCGCGGCGAGGTCGCCGAGGATCGTGGCGGTGGCGGCGCTGCGTGAATAGAAGCTGGAATTGCCGCCGC
>JBCCAC010000010.1:0-16339 GCA_039815015.1 Pseudomonadota bacterium
ATGTCGGTGGCCAGTGTGGGTTGGTAGCCCACGGCGGAGGGGATGCGGCCGAGGAGTGCTGACACTTCCGACCCGGCTTGCGTGAAGCGGAAGATGTTGTCGACGAAGAACAGCACGTCCTGGTTTTCGACGTCGCGGAAATATTCCGCGATGGTGAGACCGGAGAGGGCGACGCGGGCGCGGGCGCCCGGCGGCTCGTTCATCTGACCGTAGACGAGCGCCACCTTGGAGCCCTCGGAAATGGCATTGCCGTCGGCATCCTTGGCGATGACGCCGGCGTCGAGGAATTCATGATAGAGGTCGTTGCCCTCACGCGTGCGCTCACCGACGCCCGCGAAGACCGACGTGCCGCCATGGCCCTTGGCGATGTTGTTGATCAGTTCCTGGATGAGCACGGTCTTGCCGACGCCCGCGCCGCCGAACAGGCCGATCTTGCCGCCCTTGGCGTAAGGGGCGAGAAGGTCGATGACCTTGATGCCGGTGACGAGGATCGACGAGTCGGTCGACTGGTCGACGAACAGCGGCGCCTCGGCGTGGATCGGCATGGCGTCCTTGGCGCCGATCTCGCCGCGCTCGTCGATCGGCTCACCGATCACGTTCATGATGCGGCCGAGCGTTTCCGGCCCGACCGGCATCCGAATCTGCGCGCCCGTGTCGGTCACTTCCTGCCCGCGCACGAGGCCCTCGGTCGCGTCCATGGCGATGGTGCGCACCATGTTCTCACCAAGGTGCTGCGCGACCTCCAGAACCAGCCGCTTGTCGCCGTTCTTCGTTTCCAGCGCGGAGAGGATCGCCGGCAGCTCGGTATCGAACTGCACGTCGACGACGGCGCCGATCACCTGCGCGATGCGGCCGATATTGTTGGTGGTGGGGGTGGTTGCCATGGGTCTGTTCCTCGCGGGCTCTACAGCGCTTCGGCGCCGGAAATGATTTCGACCAGCTCGGTCGTGATGACGGCTTGCCGGGTGCGGTTGTACTGGATGGTGAGGTCGTTGATCAGGTCGCCGGCGTTCCGCGTCGCATTGTCCATCGCGGTCATCGAGGCGCCCTGTTCCGACGCGCCGTTTTCGAGGAGCGCCTTGAACAGCTGAACCGCGACGTTGCGGGGCAGCAGCTCGTCGAGGATCGCATCTTCGGACGGTTCATATTCGATCGCGCCGGTCGCACGCTCGCCGTCGTCGGAAGAGGATACCGGGACGGGGATGATCTGCTGCTCGGTAGGCACCTGCGCGAGCGCGGACTGGAAGCGCGAGAAATAGAGCTGCGCGACGTCGAACTCGCCCGCCTCGAAGCGCTGGACGATGTCGTCGGCGATCGCGCGCGCATAATCGAAATCCGGGTCCTTCACGTCGCTGAAGTCCTGGAAGTGGACGATCTGATCCGGATAGGCGCGGCGGATGACGGCGCGGCCCTTCTTGCCGAGGAGGTAGAACTTCACCGTCTTGCCCGCGGCCATCAGCCGGTCGGCGGTCTCGCGCGCCTTCTTGACGATGTTGGCATTGAACGCGCCGGCGAGGCCGCGATCGGACGTCGCGACGACGAGAAGGTGCGTGTCGTTCTTGCCCGAACCGACGAGGAGCGGCGACGCCTCTGGCCCCGCGACGACGCGCTGGCCGAGCGAAGCCATGACGGCGCCCATCTTCTCCGCATAGGGGCGCGCCTGCTCGACGCGCTCTTGCGCGCGGCGCAGCTTCGCGGCGGCGACCATCTTTTTCGCCTTCGTGATCTTCTGGGTCGATTTCACCGACCCGATCCGGTTCTTGAGGTCCTTGAGGCTGGCCATCTAATCTTCGTCAGTCTCTTTCTGTCATCCCCGCGAAGGCGGGGATCCATCTTGCCGCAAATCCCGACTTTTCCCGTTCCTACCGGCGCTTCTCGCGCCGATGGATCCCCGCCTTCGCGGGGATGACAGGAAAGGGGTCCGGGTTACGCGAACGTCCGCGTGAATTCCTTCAGCACTTCGTGCAGCGTCGAGCGGGTGTCGTCCTCCAGCTTACCGGTGTCGCGGATCGCCTTCAGGACGCCCTCGTGATTGGCGCGCATGTCAGTGAGGAACGCGCTTTCGAAGCGGGTGACGTCGGACGCCGGGATGCCGTCGAGATAGCCTTCGGTGCCGGCGAAGATGGAGACGACCTGCTCCTCCATCGGCATCGGGCTGAACTGCGGCTGTTTCAGGAGCTCGGTCAGCCGTTCGCCGCGCGCCAGCAGCTTCTGCGTCGAGGGGTCCAGGTCGGAGCCGAACTGGGCGAAGGCGGCCATCTCGCGATACTGGGCGAGGTCGAGCTTGATCGAACCGGCGACCTTCTTCATCGCCTTGGTCTGCGCCGCGCCGCCGACGCGCGACACCGAAAGGCCGACGTTAATCGCGGGCCGGACGCCCTGATAGAAGAGGTCGGTTTCCAGGAAGATCTGGCCGTCGGTGATTGAAATCACATTGGTCGGAATATAGGCCGACACGTCGCCCGCCTGCGTTTCGATGATCGGGAGCGCCGTCATGGAGCCGGAGCCGTTGGCGTCGTTCATCTTCGCCGACCGCTCCAGGAGGCGGGAGTGGAGATAGAACACGTCGCCCGGATAGGCCTCGCGGCCCGGCGGACGGCGCAGGAGCAGCGACATCTGGCGATAGGCGACGGCCTGCTTGGAGAGATCGTCATAGACGATCAGCGAGTGCATGCCGTTGTCGCGGAAATATTCCGCCATGGCGCAGCCGGTATAGGGCGCGAGATACTGGAGCGGCGCGGGCTCCGACGCGGTCGCGGCGACGACGATGGAATAGTCCATCGCGCCGTTTTCCTCGAGCTGGCGCACGATCTGCGCGACGGTGGAGCGCTTCTGGCCGACCGCGACGTAGACGCAATAGAGCTTCTTCGTCTCGTCGTCGCCCGCATTGACGCCCTTCTGGTTGATGAAGGCGTCGATGGCGACGGCGGACTTGCCGGTCTGGCGGTCGCCAATGATCAGTTCGCGCTGGCCGCGGCCGACGGGAACGAGCGCGTCGACGGCCTTGAGGCCGGTCTGCATCGGTTCGTGGACCGAGGTGCGCGGAATGATACCGGGCGCCTTCACCTCGACGAGGCTGCGCGTGACGTCGGTCAGTGGCCCCTTGCCGTCGATCGGATTGCCGAGGCCGTCGACGACGCGGCCGAGAAGGCCCTTGCCGACCGGCACGTCGACGATCTCGCCGGTGCGCTTGACGGTGTCGCCTTCCTTGATGCCCGCGTCGGAGCCGAAGATGACGACGCCGACATTGTCGGCTTCGAGGTTCAGCGCCATGCCCTTGATGCCGCCGGGGAATTCGACCATCTCACCGGCCTGGACCTGGTCGAGACCGTAGACGCGTGCGATGCCGTCGCCGACGGAGAGAACCTCGCCGACCTCACTGACCTGCGCTTCGGTGCCGAAGCTGGCGATCTGCTGCTTGATGACGTCGGAGATTTCGGACGGGCGAATATCCATGGGGTTCAGGCGCCTTTCATGGCCCGACCGATATTGTCGAGCTTGGTCTTCAGAGAGGAATCGATGAGGCGGCTGCCGACCTGAACGATCAGGCCGCCGAGAATGGCAGGATCGACCTTCGTGTTGAGCGCGACGTCGCGGTGGAAGCGCGCGCGCAGCACGGTTTTCACCGCGCCCTTCTGGTCGTCGGATAGTTCGTGGGCGCTCGTGACGTCCGCCGTGATCTCGCCGCGCGCATCGGCGGCGAGCTTGGCGTAGTTGCGGACGATGACGGGCAGCGCGGCAAGGCGGCGATTCTTCGCAAGGACGCCGAGGAATTTCAGCGTCAGCGCGTCGAGCTTCATGCGCTCGGCGACCGCCATCATCGCGTTCGCCGCCTCGTCGCGGTCGAGGAGCGGCGAGGAGATCAGCGTGCGGAGTTCGTCCGACGAATCGAGCGCCTCATGCAGCCTGGCGAGGCTCGCCTCGACCTCGTCGCGCTTGCCCTCTTCGCCTGCGAGCGCGAACAGCGCCGAGGCGTAGCGGCCGCCGAGGCCGTGTACCGGCGCGCCGCCGGGGCCCCCGGGGCCGCCATCACTCATGTCCTGTGCTGCCGTCTGCACGCCGCTTCCGTTCCCGCGCCTTTGATTAAGGAGGATGATGTCAGATGCCGTCAGCCGCACATGATGCATGCGGCGCGGAGGCGACTCCGAACCGGCGGCTGCCCGCTACCATGCGCCCCGAAATGTTGCAAGGCAGCATGGCGCATGCCGATGTCCATGCCGTCGCCAGAACTCCCAGTGCCTTGACGCACTCATTTGGTTCACATACGAACTATATAGTCCATATGTGAACTATTTCGAGATCATGTCAGACCTACGGATCTTTCATGCGATGCAGCGCGCCCATGCGGCGCTGTTTCGTGCCGCCGACCGTCGGTTTCGGGCGGTGGAAGGCATTACCGCGTCGCAGCTCGCCGTGCTGTTTTCCCTCGCCGGTGAGGACGGCGTGCCGATCAGCGCGATTGCCGGGCAGCTGAAGATGGGGAAATCGAGCCTGACCGGCCTTATCGACCGCATGACCATTCTCGATCTGGTGCGTCGCGAGAAGAACGACGCCGATGCACGCAGCCAGCTCGTCTTCATCCAGCCGCGCGGCCGGCGCATCCTCGATCGCAGCACGCGCGAGACGCGCGCCATCAACGAAGCGCTGCTCGCCCCGTTCAATGCCGACGAGCGCGCCCTGATCGCACATTTCCTCGACCATATCGCGACGAATGCCGACGGCATCGTCGAAGACACTGAACCCGAAGCCGAGACCGAACCGGAGGGCATTTCATGACCGACTACATCAAAACCGAACGCAAGGGCCGCGTCCTGACCATCGCGCTGAACCGCCCGGACAAGATGAATGCGCTGACGCACGACATGTACGCCGCCATGGCGGACGGCCTCGACCGCGCCACCGAAGACAGCGGCATTCGCGCGGTCATGTTTCATGCGCATGGCGATGTCTTTACCGCCGGCAACGATCTGAAGGATTTTGCGGCCGGCATGCCGGAGGGTACGCCCCCGGTCGTGCGGTTTCTGGAAACGCTGCGCGACTTCGAAAAGCCCGTTCTGGCAGCGGTCGGCGGTCCCGCAATTGGTGTCGGCGTCACCATGTTGCTGCACTGCGACCTGTCCTTCGCGGGAGAAGCGGCGACGTTCCGCGCGCCGTTCGCGCATATCGGCCTGGTACCGGAAGCTGGATCTTCACTCCTGATGCCGCAGGCGATGGGAACCGCTTTCGCCAACGACATGCTTCTGGCCGGCCGGACGCTGACGGCCCCCGAGGCGCTGCAGGCCGGTCTCGTGTCGCGCGTCTTCACAACCGAGGACCTGATCGAAAAGACGCTCGCCGTTGCGACGGACATTTCGCGTCAGGCACCGACCGCCATGAAGCATTCAAAGGCGCTGATCCGCACTGGGCGCGAGGCGGTCGCCCAGCAGATGAAGCGCGAGAGCGTTCATTTCAACGCGCAGCTGCGCTCGGACGAGTTCGCCGAGGCGATGGCGGCGACGATGGAAAAGCGGGCGCCGGCGTTCGCCTGAGCGAGGCGCGTCCTTCCGGGGGTGACGAGCCGGGCCCCTAGCCCGTCTTGTCGCCCCATAACTCCTCAAGGCGCGCGTCGCGGCCGCAGCCGTTCCGGTAGAAGCCGTAGCGCACCTTGTTCTTGATGTAGTAGTCCTGGTGATATTCCTCGGCGCGGTAGAAGGTCGGCGCGTCGACGATGTCGGTCGCGACCTCCTGGCCGAGCTGGTCCTCGACGCGTTCCAGCGAGGCCTGGGCGAGCCGCTTCTCCTCCGGATTGCGCGGGAAGATGGCGGAGAGATAGCTTTCGCCCTTGTCGCAGAACTGGCCGTTCGCATCGAGCGGGTCGATGTTGTGCCAGAAGATGGCGAGAAGATCCTCATAGGACAATTTGGTGTCGTCATAGCTGACGCGCACGGCCTCGTAATGGCCGGTGCCGCCACGGCTGACCTCTTCGTAGCTCGGATCTTCCGTCGTGCCGCCGGCATAGCCGGACACGGCCTCGACCACGCCGTCGATCTTTTCAAAGTCGGCTTCGCCGCACCAGAAGCAGCCCATGGCGAAATAGGCGCGCCTGGTTTCGGCGGCCGCCGGCGTGGCGGCGGTGCTTAGCGCCGTCGCGGCGAGCGCGACGGCGAACAGGGAGGTCTTGGCACGCATCAGGCGTTACCCTTCTTGTCGGTTTTGGGCTTGTGGATGAAATCGAGCGCGGCGCCGTTGATGCAATGCCGCTTGCCGGTCGGCCGCGGTCCATCGTCGAAGACGTGGCCCAGATGGCCGCCGCAGTCGGCGCAGTGCACTTCGGTCCGCGTGATGAACAGCGACCGGTCGTCGGCATAGCCGACGCCGTCCTTCACGGGCGCCCAGAAGCTGGGCCAGCCGGTATTGGACTCGAACTTCGTCAGCGAGGTGTAGACGTAATTGCCGCAGGCCGCGCAGGCGAAGATGCCGCGCCGTTTTTCGGCGTTGAGCGGCGAGGTGCCGGGCCGTTCCGTGCCGGCCTCGCGCAATATGTAGAATTCCTTGTCGGTCAGGCGGCGGCGCCATTCCTCGGTCGAATAGCTGATCGGGAAGTCGCCTTTGGCGATCGGACCGCCGGCATTCGCCGCGGTCGCGCCAAAACCGCCGCCAAGACTGCCGACGCCGGCGAGTGCCGCCAGCGTGACGCCGGTGGCGCCATAGCCGAGGAAGGCTCGTTTCGTCAGGGTTTTGGGGGTCATGTTTCTCTCCATACCCTTATATTCGTACATTTGCCGGAAAACGTTACGAATGTTTCCATCCGGTCTCACCCGGTCATTGGTACAGCCATTGGTACGGCCTTAACCGACGAGCGCTAAGTCGGCCGCCATGCGGTACTGGCGACGATATGGGATGGCGGCGGTAAGTCTGCTCGGCCTGGCAGGATTTGCCGCAGGTCCGGCAAGCGGGATCGTCGCGTCGACGCCGTCCGCCGCGGACGCCGCGCGCTATGCGCTCAGCGTCGCGCCGGAAGAGGACCGCAATGCCTGGCGATGGCGCCTGGCCGTGATGGAAAGCGCCGCCGGCCGTCATGCCGAGGCGCTCGGCATCGTCGCGGTCATCAGCGCCGCCGACCCGGCGCGCGGGGAAGCCGCGGAGGTCAGGCGGCTGCGGGCGCGGGCACTTCTCGCGACCGGCCGGCCCGCCGCGGCGCTGGACGTGCTCGGCGCGCGGCTGATGGCGGAAGATCGGGACGTGACCGCGCTGCGAACGCGGGCGCTGTCGGCGCTAGGCCGGCATAAGGATGTTCTGGCATTGCCGGCCGTACCGGACGCGGCCGCACAGATGGCAAGGCTTCGCGCCGCAATTCTGACGGATGATTCCGAGGCGATCCGGCGCGCGCTGGCGGCGACACGGAACATCGCCGCGCCGAGACATCTTGCCGAGCGGGCCTATTGGCAGGGCCGACTGGCCCTGCGGCAGGGCGATGTATCGACCGCGCGCCGCCATTTCGGGGCCGTCGAGGCGCCGGCGCACCCCGAGGCTGCCGTCCGGGCACGGCTCGGCCAGATCGACGCCGGGCTTCAGGACGGAACGCTCGCACCGGCTGCGGCCCTGTCGCGGCTGACGCGACTCGGCGAGCGCTGGCGCGGTGGCAGTACCGGCGACATGCGGCTCTACCGAACGGCGCGCCTCGCGGCCCAGAATGGCGATGTGAAGCGCGTCCTTGCCACGCTGACGGATCTCACGACCTCGGACAGTCCGGCAGTGCGGGAACTGGCGGCGCGCCATGGTCGGGACATGCTGGCACGGGCGCTGGCCGATCCGCGGCGCCCGGTGGCCACGCGCTTCGAGATTTACTGGGGCGCGCGGCACCAACTGCCCATGGGCCCGGATGGCGACCGCCGCTCGGCAGCCCTGGCGGCCGAGCTTGCCGAGGCGGGCCACGGATCGCAGGCGGCGCTGCTTTACGAACATTTGCTGACGGACCGGCTGAAGGACGCGGCGCGGCCGCCACTGGCGGCGACGCTCGCCCGGCTTCACCTGTCGTCGGCACATCCGGAGAAAGCGTTGCGGGCGCTGTCGCAGGTCAGGGCCGAGCCCGTGTCGGATGACCTCAGACTGACGCTCGCCCGGCTGGAGGCGGCGGCCCTTGCCGATCTTGGCCGTCATGACGAGGCGCTGGCGGTGCTTGCGGCGGATGAGCGAGGCGAGGCGGACCGGACCCGCGAGCGCATCGCCTGGGCAAAGCGCGACTGGCCCGCCCTGGTGGCCGCGTTCGACCGGCAGGTGCAGGCCGGCGAGGAACCGGTCGCACCGGCGCGAATCCTGCGGCAGGCGGTGGCGGCGTCGCTTTCGGGCGACCGGGCGCGGCTTTTGTGGCTGCATCGTGAATTCGCGGCGGACCTGCCGCCCGGCGCGGGGCGGGCCCTCGCCGATCTTACAAGTGGGGACGCGCCGACGCCGGGGCTGCTGCGCGCGATCGTCAAGCGCGCGGACGCGCCGCTGCCCGACGCGCCGCTGCCCTACGCGTCTTCCGCCGCGACCAGATCCTGAAGGTCGATGCCGATGCGTCCAGCATGGGCGCGGATGCGTGGCCAGTCGCTTTCCAGAAACACCCGCCGTTCCTCGATCCGCAGTCGGTCGCGCGCGCCCGACAGGATGAACAGGCCGAGCCCGCGTCTCGCCTCGACGAGACCGGCCGTCTGAAGCTCCTGATAGGCCTTCGACACGGTCAGCGGATTGACGTGCTCGCGCGCGGCCAGCACGCGCACCGACGGCAATGGTTCACCGACATCGTAGACACCGTCGAGAATGGCGGCCGCGATGCGGTCGCGGATCTGAAGATAGATGGGTCGTGCGTCCTGCCACATGACTGTGATAACACCATAGAACACCAACTCACGTCAAGGGCGGGCGCTGTGCTTTGCGTGTCGAGGGACGGCATCGCTTGCTCCGGGCGGCGGCTTTGGGCAGTTTCGGCGCCAAATCCGCTCTCGGAGACCTGTCAGCATGTATCGCCCATTTCTCATTTCCGTCGCACTCGGTTTCGGCGTCGTCGCGACCGGAGCCTCGGCGCAGGATGCCGAACGGAAGATCGTCGAATGCGCCGCCATCGTCGACGGGACCGAACGGCTCGCCTGCTATGACGATCTGGCCGCCGGGGTCAGCGCCGAGGCGCGCGCGATCGCCGAGCGGCGCAGGGCGGAAGAAGAACGGCTCGCCGCCATCGCCAAGGCGGAAGAGGAACGCCAGGCCGCGCTGGCGGCGGCCGAGGCCGAGCGGCAGGCGGCGCTGGCCGCGGCGGAAGCGGCGCGCGAGGCGGAGATGGCGATCGGCGCGGAACAGGTGCTGGCCGGTGGCGGCCGCGCGGCGCGCGACCTGGAATCGGCGACCTTCACGGTGAAGGAAATTGTCAAGCAGAACCGCAGGAAGGCGCAGATTTTCTTCGAGAACGGACAGGTCTGGCAGCTGAAGGAGGATCGCCCGTTCCGTGTCCGGCCGGGGACCGAACTGACCATCGAGCGCGCGATGATGTCGGGGTACAAGGTTTCAGGCGACGGCGTGCGCCGTCTGACGCGGGTCGTGCGCGTCAGATAGTGGACCTGAATGTTCGCACGCGGTTGCGCGCGAAGCCCCGTACCGCCCCGCTCCCCCAACCCAGCCACCCATGAGGATACCTTTGCGGGTGGCTGGGTTGGGGGAGTGGGGCGGTACGGGCTGCGATCCCGACAGGAATCGCTTTGAAGACCCGCCCTCTATTCCATCAGGCCGAGCGCGGCCTTGTAGGTGTCGAGGAGCGCCTCCTGTTCCTGGCGGTCGCCCTTGTCCATCTTTCTGAGGCGGACGACCATGCGCATGATCTTGGGGTCGAATCCCTCGGCCTTCGCCTCGCCATAGACCAGCTTGATGTCGTCGGCGATGCCCTGCTTTTCTTCCTCCAGCCGTTCGATGCGTTCGATGAACAGGCGCAGCTGTTCGGAGGAGTGGGTCGCGTCGGCCATTGTGGTTCCTTGTTTATGAGATGGGTCGATGAGAATGGGTCGTTGAGAACGAGCCGCGCCCCTAAAGGACGCTAGGCGTTTTTCGCAACGCTCGCGTTCATGCGGGCGATCTGTTCGTCGCTGGCGGGCGCCTGATGCCGGTCCTTCCAGACGTCCTGGGACATGCCGTAGACGCTTTCCCGCGCCTCCGCCTTCGACATGTCGACGCCCTCGGTTTCCGCCGCCTCTTTCAGCCAGTCGCCGAGGCAATTGCGGCAGAAGCCCGTGTGCCCCATCAGGTCGATATTCTGAACGTCGGTACGATGGCGGAAATGCGCCACCAGCCGGCGAAAGGCCGCCGCCTCCAGCCTCGTCCGCGTCGCCTCGTCCACATCGTCCAGCAGCATGCCATCAATCCTTCGCTTGCACTTTGTCGTTCCGCCCGGAAAAGGCGGAGCCGAATCTGTCGGAGAGGCCAAGGATGAGCATCGAACCGCGCCGCCGCAAGGTCCGTATCCTCGCGACGCTCGGTCCCGCTTCCTCCTCGCCGGAACGGATCGAGGCGCTCTACCGGGCGGGTGCCGACGCGTTCCGGGTCAATATGAGCCATGGCCGTCACGACGACCACCGTGCTGTCATCGGCCACATCCGCGCGCTGGAGGCGCGGCTGGGGCGACCGATGACGATCCTTGCCGACCTGCAGGGGCCGAAGATTCGCATCGGCACCTTCGCGGACGGCCCGATCCGGCTGACGGAAGGCGACCGTTTCACGCTCGACCGCGACGAGGCGCCCGGCGATGCCACGCGCGTCGGGCTGCCGCATGCGGAAATCTTCGCGGCGGTCGAGGCGGGGCAGCGTCTGCTTCTGAACGACGGCAAGCTGGCGCTGAACATCGAGGAGGCGAGCGCCGAGCGCATCGTCACGCGCGTCGCAAACGATGGCGAGCTGAATGACCGCAAGGGCGTCAACGTGCCCGATGCGATCATCCCGCTGCCTGCGCTGACGCCGAAGGACCGGCAGGATCTCGACTTCGCGCTCGATGCCGGTGCCGACTGGATCGCGCTCAGCTTCGTGCAGCGCCCGGACGACGTCGCGGAGGCGCGCCGGCTGATCGCCGGCCGCGCCGCGCTTCTCGCCAAGATTGAGAAGCCGCGCGCGATGGACCGGCTGGAGGGCATATTGGAGCTGTCCGACGCGCTGATGGTCGCGCGCGGCGATCTGGGCGTCGAACTGCCGCCGCAGAAGGTGCCGCGGGCGCAGAAGGAGATCGTGCAGCTGGCGCGGCGGGCGGGGAAGGCCGTCGTCGTCGCGACGCAGATGCTCGATTCGATGGTGACGGCGCCTTCGCCCACGCGCGCGGAGGTGTCCGACGTCGCCAATGCGATTTACGAGGGTGCGGACGCGCTGATGCTGTCCGCGGAAACGGCGGCGGGCGACTATCCGGTCGAATCGGTGCGGATGATGGACGCGATCGCGCTGGAGGCGGAGGCCGATCCCGAATTTGGCCGCCACGTGCATTTCACCGAGACCATCCCGCAGCCGACGACGGCCGATGCCATGTCCTCGGCGACGGGGCAGGTGCTGCAGACGGTCGGCTGCGCGCTCGTCAGCTGTTTCACGACCTCGGGCTCCACCGCGCGCCGCGCCAGCCGCGAACGTCTGCCGGTACCGCTCCTGGTACTGACGCCCGAGCGGGACACGGCGCGCCGCGTCGGGCTGCTGTGGGGCGTCCACGCCGTCGTGACGCGCGACGTGGGCGAATTCGAGGAGATGGTGGCGAAGTCGAAGCGCATGGCGCTCAGGACCGGGCTCGTCACGGCGGGCGATCGCATGGTGGTGATGGCGGGCGTGCCGTTCGGAACGCCGGGCAGCACAAATGTCCTCCACATCGCCAGCGTGACGGGCGGCGAGCTGGACGGGTTCAGCTAGGGCGGGACACATGTCGGGCCGGTGCGGAACTGGCCTAGGCGATGTCCATGTCGATGCCGAGCGCCTCGATTGCGCGCTCGGCCCCGGCTCTGCCCTCGAACCGGTGTGCCTGAAATCCGAGCGCTTTCGCGCCGGCGACATTGTCTTCCCGGTCGTCGATGAAGAGGGTCTGCGACGGTTCGACGCCGAACCGGTCGATGGCGAGGCGGTAGATCGCCGGATCGGGCTTCATCAGCTGTTCCCGGCCCGATACGATGATGTCCCGAAAACGGTCGAAGACCGGCGCGGTGGGGCGGAACATGTCCCAGAACTCCGCGCCGAAATTGGTGATGCCGAAGATGGGAATTCCGGCGGCGTCGATCCGGGCGACGAGGTCCAGCATGCCGGGAATGGGCGCGCCGATCGTTTCCAGCCAGCGCGGATGATAGGCCTCGATCAGGGCGCGTTCGTCAGGATATTGGGCGATCAGCTCGGGGACCATCTCCGCGAGGGGGCGGCCCCTGTCGCTCTGGAAATGCCATTCGCGCGTGACGACGTTCGCCAGGAACCAGTCGAGCCGGTCCGGGTCGTCGATCAGCTTTTCATAGAGATAGCGGATGTCCCAGTCGTAAAGGACATGGCCGACGTCGAAGATGATGGATTTGGTTGAAGAAGCCTGTGCCATCCCGCGCCCTCGCCCCGACCTCCCATTCAGAATATGATCAGTGGGAGGTCGGAGCGGGGGCGCGGGATGGCACAGACCTGGCGGTCATGAGACCGCCAGATAAATTCAACCCTGGCGCGCCTTGAAGCGGCGGTTGGTCTTGTTGATGACGTAAGTGCGGCCGCGGCGGCGGATCACGCGGCAGTCGCGGTGGCGCGATTTCAGCGACTTGAGAGAGTTGCGAACTTTCATGATCCGGACCCGTGATGCTGGCGCGAGACTGCGCGAAAATTTGGAAAGGCGGGCTGATAGGGGCGGGGTCGCCGCCCGTCAACCTGCCGGTGTCATGCGTATATAGGAAGGGTGTCAGGCTTTTCCTAACGCGGACGCATCATTATCAGCCGCGACGAAGATGAAGAACCCGTTCGCCCGCAAGAAAAAGCGCCCGTCGGCCGTGCCGGACGGCCGGCGCGTCTATGCGGTCGGCGACATCCACGGCATGGCGCCGTTGCTCACCAAGCTGCTGAAGGCGATCAAGCGCGATCTGAAAGGCTATCGCGGCGAGAGCGAAATCGTCTTCCTGGGCGATTATATCGATCGCGGTCCCGATTCCGCCGGCGTGATCGACCGGCTGGTCGAGGGGCCGGGGCCGGCGGACCGCTGGACGTTCCTGAAAGGCAATCACGACGCGTTTCTCGTGTCGACGCTTGCCGCCGAGCGGCTGAAACGGCGCTATTACGATATGTGGATCGACCAGGGCGGCGCCGAGGCGATGATGAGCTGGGGCGTGCGCCGCGGCCTGGTCTACGGCGACGATCCGCGCGATGCGGTCGACGCGCTGAAGGACGCGATGCCGAAGGCGCACCGGAAATTCTTCAAGCGGCTGCAGCTGTCGCACCGGGTCGGCGACTATATGTTCGTCCATGCGGGCGTCCGCCCGCATGTGCCGCTGGAGGAACAGCAGGAGAAGGACCTCCTGTGGATACGGGAAGATTTCCTCGACCATCGCAAGGGGTTCGGTCCGCACATCGTCCATGGCCACACGATCACGGCGGAACCCGACGCGCAGAAGCACCGGACGGGCATCGACACCGGCGCCTATCGCACCGGCGTTCTGACGGCGCTGGTGCTGGAGGGGACGGAACGGCGCACCCTATCCACCTGACAAGTGACGCTTTGGCGCAAACCCGCTAGAGTGCCGCTCAAATCGACTTGAGGGAGACGAGGGATATGGCGACGCAACTCGCGCCGACGGAAAACGCGCAGGCTTCGGACATGCAGGACATACTGGCGCGGCAGCGGGCGGCGTTCACCGCCGAGCTGCCGGTGGGCGCGGCGATCCGCAAGGACCGGCTGAAGCGGGGCATCGCGCTCGTCCTCGACAATAAAGACGCGTTCGTCGCCGCGCTGTCGGAGGATTTCGGCCACCGCTCGCCCGAACAGTCGCTCTTTACCGACATCATGTCCTCGATCGGGCCGATGAAGCACGCGCTGAAGCATATCGATAGCTGGATGAAGCCGGAAAAGCGCAAGGTCGACTTTCCCTTGAACATTCTCGGCGCCAAGGCGCGGATCGAATATCAGCCGCTGGGCGTCGTCGGCGTCATCAGCCCGTGGAACTTCCCGGTGAACCTCACCTTCGGCCCGCTGGCGCAGATCTTCGCCGCCGGCAACCGCGCGATGGTGAAGCCGTCGGAATTCACGCCGGAAACCTCCGACCTGATGGCGCGGCTGGCGGGCGAGTATTTCGACGAGACCGAACTCGCCTTCATCAATGGCGGGCCGGAGGTCGGCAAGGACTTCGCCGGCCTCGCCTTCGATCATCTGATCTTCACCGGCGCGACAGGCATCGCCAAGCACATCCTGCATGCCGCTGCCGACAATCTGGTGCCGGTGACGCTGGAACTGGGCGGCAAGTCGCCGGTCATCATGGGCCAATCCGCCGATATCGAGCGGACGACGAAGCGCGTCGCCATGGGCAAGATGCTGAACGCCGGCCAGATCTGCCTGGCGCCCGATTACATGCTGGTGCCCGAGGACAAGGAGGCGGCCGTGGTCGACGGCCTGCGCGCCGCCGCGACGGAAATGTACCCCAGCCTGATCGCCAATGACGACTACACCTCCATCGTCAATGCGCGGCACCGCGAGCGCCTGCAGGGTCTGGTCGACGACGCGCGTGAGAAGGGAGCAGACGTCATCGAGGTCAATCCGGCGGACGAGGATTTCGCCTCGTCCAACACCGGCAAGATGCCGCTTCACATCGTGCGCAATCCGACCGACGATATGAAGGTGATGCAGGAGGAGATTTTCGGTCCCGTCCTGCCCGTGAAGACCTATCGGCGGCCCGAGGACACCATCGACTATGTGAATGGCAAGGACCGCCCGCTCGGCCTCTATTATTTCGGTGAGGATGACAAGGAAGAGCGGGAGGTTCTGGACCGCACGATTTCGGGCGGCGTGACGGTGAACGACGTGATCTTCCACGTCAGCGCCGAGGATCTGCCCTTCGGCGGCGTCGGCCCGTCGGGGATGGGCAGCTATCACGGCTTCGACGGCTTCAAGACGTTCAGTCACGCCAAGTCGATCTACACGCAGCCGAAGATCGATCTGGCCGGCATGGCCGGGTTTCGCCCGCCCTATGGCGAAAAGATGCGCAAGACCCTTAAGCGGGAACTGAAGGCCTAGACCGGGAGAGACGGACTTTCCCGCATTCAGGACACCATCATCCCGAGGGCAGTCGAGGGGGACACGATGTCGATGCGGAAGCATCGTGCGTCCCTCGACTGCGCTCGGGATGGTGAACTGCGGAGACTGTCGAAAGGGAGGTTTTCGATGCTGACCATCGCCGGCAAGGCAAAAGACCTTGGCGACAATTTCCACGTTCGCCGCGTGCTGCCGTCGGCACGCATCGAGGCGCCGGGGCGGCGCATGGTGGGACCGTTCATCTTCTTCGACCATATGGGGCCGGCGACCTTCGCGCCCGGTCAGCGCTTCGACGTGCGTCCGCACCCGCACATCGGGCTTGCGACCGTCACCTATCTGTTCGACGGCGAGATCATGCACAGGGATTCGCTCGGGTCCGAGCAGGCGATCGAACCGGGTGCGGTCAACTGGATGATCGCCGGGCGGGGTATCGTCCATTCGGAGCGGACGAGCGACGACAAACAGGCGTCCGGCCAGCGCATGGAGGGCATTCAGGCCTGGGTCGCGCTCCCTGATGGCCATGAAGAGGATGCGCCGGCCTTCCACCATCATCCGGCGGACAGCCTGCCGTCGTTCGATTGGCCGGGCGTTTCCGCGACGCTGATCGCCGGCACCGCCTATGGCGAGACGTCGCCTGTCCTGTATCCCGGCGGTGCCGACCGGCTCGTCTATCTGGCGGCGGAACTTGAAGCCGGGGCGACGATGCCTCTGCCCGCCGGACACCCCGAAATGGCGGTCTACGTCGTCGACGGCAGCGTCAGCGTCGGCGGCGCGCCGATCGAACGGGGCACCATGGCGGTCCCGCAGGACGAAACGCCGGACCTGACTGCCACCAGCGCCGCCCGCATCATGATCCTTGGCGGTACATCGCCCGGCGAGCGGCATATCTGGTGGAACTTCGTGTCGCCCAGCGCCGCGCGCATCCACGAGGCGGCGCGCGACTGGCGCGACGGGCGCTTTCCAAAGCTGCCGAATGACGATGGCGAAGCGATCGACCTGCCCGAGGATCGTCCGATGCCGAAGGTGCAGGCTAGGCGTTGAGAAGGTTCATGCGAGAATGATAATTGTCGCCAAGTGACTTCTGTACTACATTGTAGCACGGAAATGGAGCTG
>JBCCAC010000342.1:0-2942 GCA_039815015.1 Pseudomonadota bacterium
CGTGTCACCGTTGGCGGCTTTGTAGACGCCGTGCTTGCCGTGCGGTAGAAAGTCCGCCGTGAGCGGTCCGACGTAGCACGCGCCGTCCGGTGCGACCCGAGGTCGACGCGGAATATGAAAAGATGAAGCCGCTCGATCTCGACCCGCTGCGTATGGAGCTGGACCGGATCAAGGCGTTTTTCGCCGATACGTACGACCGTGGCCGGGCCGCGATGGCGCCGGCAGGCGACGCCGATGCGGGCGCGGACGATCCCGATTTCCGCCTCTGGACCGACACCAACCTCTTCCCGCATAAGCGCGAAGGGCTGGTCGCCGCGACGATCAGCCTGAAACCGGTTGGTGGCATTCCGGGCGATGCGTCGGCGGATCAGATGGACCTCGTCGCCGATCTCGCCGCGCGCTATTCCGAGGACGAGGTCCGCGTCACGCATGCGCAGAACCTGGTACTGCCGAACGTTCGCCGCGCCGATCTCTACGCCCTGTGGCAGGAACTGGATGCGGCCGGCCTCGCGCCCGCCAATCTGGACCGGGCGAGCGACCTGATCGCCTGCCCGGGACTCGATTATTGCAGCCTCGCCAATGCCCGCTCGATCCCCGTGGCGCAGAAGATCGCCAGGCGTCTCGCACCCGTCGAGGGCGAGATCGGCGATCTGCAGATAAAAGTATCGGGCTGCATCAACGCCTGCGGCCACCACCATGCCGGACATATCGGCATATTGGGCGTCGACCGGAAGGGCGTCGAGAATTACCAGCTGTCGCTCGGCGGCTCGGCGGCGGAGGATGTCAGCCTCGCCAAGATCACCGGCCCGGGCTTCGACGAGGACGGCATCGTCGACGCGGTCGCGACCGTGACCGACGTTTACCGCAAGGAGCGCGAGGACGGCGAACGCTTCCTCGATACGTTCCGCAGGCTCGGCATGGCCCCGTTCAAGGAGGCGCTTTATGGCTGAACGCGAGGTCTTTTTCCCCGCCGGCCGGCAGGACATCTACGAAAAATGGGGCTATTCGGCCGCCATCCGGTCGGGCGAGTTCCTGTTCGTCTCCGGACAGGTGGGCAGTGGTGAGGACAGTGCGCCCGTCGGCGATGCGGAGGCGCAGTACCGAAAGGCGTTTTCCAACCTGAAGGCCGTGCTTGCGGCAGCCGGCTGCACGTTCGACGATGTCGTCGATATTACCAGCTTTCACGTCGATCCTGAAACGCACATGGCGACCTTCGCCAGGGCGAAGCGCGAGGCCTTTGGCACGGCACCCTTCCCGACCTGGACGGCGGTCGGCGTCACATGGCTTTCCGGGTTTCTGTTCGAGATCAAGGTGATCGCCCGCATTCCCGAAGGAGCGTCGGCATGAGTGACGCTATGAGCGGCGAGAATCAAGGCGCCTGGCCCCGCTATCGCGGCGACGCGCCGGGTAACGAGCCGGCCGTCACGCTGGAAGCGTTCCTGGCGCAGCCCGAGGCCAGCGCCGTCCGCATCGAACCCGGCGCCGACGTGCGCGACCTGATCCCGCATCTCGATCGCCTGAAACTGGTCGAAGTGGGGTTCCCCGCCTTCACCGACGGGCGCGGTTATTCCGCCGCGCGGATCCTGCGCGAGGCCGGTTATCGGGGCGAGTTGCGCGCCGAGGGCGATGTGCTGCTTGACCAGCTCGCCTTCATGCGCCGGTCCGGTTTCGACAGTTTCGCGCCGGCGCAGGCGATCGACGCGAGCGCCGCGGAGGCTGCGATCGGCCACTGGCCCGAAGTCTATCAGAAGGCTGCCGACGCCCGCGCGCCCATTTGGGCCAAGCGGCACGGCTAGGGCGCGACGCATGACCGCGCCCCTTCGCACGGCCGATCGCCTCGACATCGGCTATACCGCCGCCGATGCCGCCGCGCTGAACGCCGAATATGGCGATCTGCCGGTGGACGCGTTTCTGGATGCGATGCTGACGGAGGTCGCGCCGGGTGAGCTGGCGGTCGTCAGCTCCTTCGGCGCGGAATCAGCCGTGCTTCTCGATCTCGTCGCAAAGGTCGACCCAGGGACGCCGGTCATTTTCCTCGAAACGGGCAAGCATTTTCCCGAGACGCTGGCCTATCGCGACACGCTGATCGAGCGCCTCGGCCTGACGGGCGTGCGCTCGATCGAACCCGACCCTGCCGATATCGCGGCAAAGGACGACAAGGGGCTCCGCTGGTCCTACGATCCGGATGGCTGCTGCGATCTTAGGAAGGTGCGGCCATTGGCGCGCGCGCTGTCGGAATTCGGCGGCTCGATCACAGGGCGCAAGGGTTTCCAGGCGGCGACGCGCGCGGGCGTGCCGCGCATCGAGGCGGAGGATGGCCGCCTGAAACTGAACCCCATCATCCGCTGGTCGGCGGACGACGTGCAGGCGCATTTCGACGCTGCCGGTCTGCCGCGCCATCCGCTGGAGGCGGAGGGCTATCCGTCCATCGGCTGCGCGCCCTGCACGTCGAAAGTGCTGCCCGGCGAAGACCCGCGCTCCGGCCGCTGGCGCGGCTGGGACAAGACCGAATGCGGCATCCATGTCGACGGCGACGTCTCGGAGCTGCCGAGCTTCTAAAACCCAGGCACCGACGTCAGTCCTGCCGCGCCGTGTGGAACACCTCATGGTTCAGGGATTGCGGTTCTTTCTCCAGAAGATAACGCTCGTCCTCCGGATAATATTTCGCGGCGGCAGGGTCGTCGCCGGCGAATTCGCGCACGGCGTCCATGTCGCGCCAGAGCGTGACCAGCAGGAAGTGTGAGATGTCGCCCTCGTCACGGCGGGTGAAGGTCACGCTGTCCAGTCCGGGAACGGCGCCATAGTCCGGCGCGGCGCGGTCGATCAGAAAGCGTTCATAATCATCGGCATCCGCGCGCCGTGTCCGGCCGTGCCAGGTCCGCAGGATCATCTCTATTCTCCTGATGTGTCTTCGCCCTCCTGCATCTTATTTATGAGCGCGC
>JBCCAC010000193.1:0-5139 GCA_039815015.1 Pseudomonadota bacterium
CAAGTAGCACAGGTTTTCGGTGGATTAATCACCTTCAAGAGCTTTCATATCTGGTTCGAAAAGATGACGAAACCGATGGTCGGCGCCGTGTGATTGGGTTAACCCAAAGCGCAATTTCAGCGTTGGATGACTACTTTAACGAGATCCGATCATGACATCTTTATAGCATATTTTAATAATGTTATCAGTTAGATGAAATGGAAATTCTATAATCAAGATCCGTAATGAACATGTTCTGATAGGCTTGGGTGTAGCCAAGCCGCTAAAGTGATCGCCCTTAGAGGTGATGGCGGAATTCAATGGCAACAAAAAATGGCGACATCTTATCTGGCTTCCAAGATAGCGGCACTCTAGCCTTAAGGCTGTGGCGAGACTTTCGTCGAAAGGTACACAACGATGCCCTGTTGGGCGGCGTTATGCATGATACCGCACAGTGGCCGATTCTTATTGAGGTTTTTTGCGCGCAATTAAGCGGAAAGCCGATCAAAGCGAGCGATATCTGCGACACCACGGGATTGTCCATGGCCACGACACTCCGCCACCTAGCTAAGCTCGAACGCCTGAACGCGATCACGCGTCGCCGCTGCTCCCAGGATACTCGTCGGATCTTTATCGAGTTAAAGACACAATGGGGTGATGCTATCCGCGCCGTTCTTGCATCGTGCTAGGCCCCAGATCCGCAAACCGAAAGGCAAACACCTTCGCCTTCGCTGTGACCCTCGCAGCGATCGTCAGCTACTGGTTATGAGATAAAACCTAAGAGTAGCCAGTCTGGAAATGGTTAAAACTTTGCCAAATCCAACCATCACCGCCTCGTCGCAGTCATCCGATACACATCAACCCAGCTTTTCCTGCCATCGCGAGAGATCGACAGCATCCAGTCGAAACCGGCTTCGGTAGGCGGAGAGAATGTGATCCGCCGTTCGATCCCTTCCAGCGTGGGCGTGATATAATACATGACTAGCGTTCCGTCGTCCTGCAGCGTCCCGGACAAATGGCTCATCGCCTGGCTGCCCTCGCCGGTAAAGACGATGTCCCAGGCATCCGTTTCGGCATTGTACATGCGCATCGTCGCGCCATATCCGCCTGCGTTTGGCTGCCAGAAATCCTGCACGGCGATGCCTTCGCCCAGGCAGAAGAAATCCCACTGACCGCCCTTTCCCTCGGTCCAGCTGCCGTCAGCGGCGATTTGCGCGTCCTGGAAGTCATAGCTTCCCAGATACCGACCGAACGCAGCCATCGGCCCCTCCCTGCAGGCGGACGACTGCGCCGCATAGTCGCCCTTCAACGGATTGGCGAAGACACTGGCGGCAGGATCGACAGAATCCTGCGCATGTAGCGGCGCGGCAACCGCCGCCAGAGCCAGTCCGATTTTCAGATATAAGCGCATGGTTCGGCCTCGATCCAAGTTGACGTCATCGTCGGGTGACATTCCAAAATCGCCAGCTGGGGCAAAAGCTTATGCGACCAAACCCACGTTTCTCTCGACCAATTCTGCGAGCGCCTGCACGACAGCCGACCTTGTCGACGGACATGAACATGGCCGCACCGGTTCGCACGGTCGCGTTCTCGCGACTTCCAAAATAGGAAATCATTTGCGATACTTAACAAATGCGCCGTGATCGAAACTTTCCGAAGTGGACACCTTTCCTACACCCGAAAAATAATATCATTATATATCAATATGATATTCAGCCTGGACCATCAAAAGCGTGTGACCTACATCCGTCGCCCGCCCCTTCATTGCACCGCCGCACACAACCGGGCATGATTGGCGGGTTATGACCCACAATGATCCCTGGACCCCCGGCAGCTGGCGCAATTTCGAGGCGCGGCATTTGCCGGAATATCGCGATACGGCGGCGCTGGCGGAGACGGAGCAGCTGCTTGGCAGCTATCCGCCGCTGGTGTTCGCCGGCGAGGCGCGGCGGTTGCGGGCAGATCTGGCGGAGGTCGCCGGGGGCAAGGCGTTCCTGCTCCAGGGCGGCGACTGCGCGGAGAGTTTCGCGGAGTTCCACCCGAACAATATCCGCGACACATTCCGCGTCCTCCTGCAGATGGCCGTGATCCTTACCTTCGGCAGCCAGATGCCGGTCGTGAAGGTCGGCCGCATGGCGGGACAGTTCGCCAAACCGCGCTCGTCGGACGAGGAGACGCAGGGGTCGACCACCCTCCCCTCCTATCGCGGCGACATCATCAACGACATCCAGTTTGAGCCGGGCGGGCGCGAGCCGGACCCGACCCGGATGCAGCGCGCTTATATGCAGGCGGCCGCGACGCTCAACCTGCTGCGGGCCTTGGCGCAGGGCGGCTATGCCAACCTGCATCAGGTGCACCAATGGAACCTCGATTTCGTCGGCGAATCCTCCGCCGGTGCGAAATATGAGGCGGTGGCGACTCGGATTGGCGAGGCGCTGGCCTTTATGGAGGCGTGCGGCATCAATCCCGAAAGCGTGCCGCAACTGCAGGGCACCGATTTCTACACCAGTCACGAGGCGCTGCTGCTCGGCTACGAACAGGCCATGACGCGGCAGGATTCGCTGACCGGGCGCTGGTACGACACGTCGGCGCACCTCCTCTGGATCGGCGACCGGACGCGCTTCACGGGATCGGCGCACGTCGAATTCCTGCGCGGCGTCGGCAATCCCATCGCCATGAAGACAGGGCCGAGCCTCGATCCCGACGAGCTCATCCGCCTGATCGACGTCCTCAATCCCGACAATGATCCGGGGCGGCTGACGCTGATTTCCCGCTTCGGGCATGAACAGGTGGAGGATGGCCTTTCCCGCCTCGTGCGCCGCGTAAAGGCGGAGGGACGCTCAGTGATCTGGTCTTGTGATCCGATGCACGGCAACACGATCAAGGCGGCGTCCGGCTTCAAGACGCGCCCCTTCGAACGCATCCTGGCGGAGGTGCGCGGCTTCTTCGCCGTTCACCGTGCCGAGGGCACGCATGCGGGCGGCATCCACGCGGAAATGACCGGGCAGAACGTCACCGAGTGTACCGGCGGCGCGGCGGCGGTAACGGACGAAACGCTGGCCGACCGCTATCGCACGCATTGCGACCCGCGCCTCAACGCCAGCCAGTCGATCGAACTCGCCTTCCTCCTTGCCGAGAGCATTCGCGAGGAGATGGCGAAGGACGCCGAGGCCGCCGCCGCTTGAGCTGCCGCGTCATGGCGCGGCTTGACGCATGGCGGCGGCGGCCATATCTGCCGCCTCACGCCTTTCACGGCCCCTTCGGCTAGCGGGTAGGACGCGGCCCTCTCACGGCTGAAACACGGGTTCGATTCCCGTAGGGGTCACCATCATCCTCGGTGCCGCAGCTGCACGACTGTGCGAACCGCAAGGGTCTGAAAGGCCGCGATCGACCGATATGGCTCATCTGGAACTGCGCCCCCAAGGCGGCGGCTTCGACCTCCATTTCGGTGAACGGCGCGTCATGAGGCACCGGCCCGACGCTCCTTCCGTCGCCATCGGCATCGGAACGCCCGACATCGCCATGCATCGCGGCAATTTCGATATTCGCGACCGGCTCGAAACGCGGATCGATCTGACGTCATGGCACCGCGACGGCGATGATATTCTGCTGTCGGCAAAGGGCGTTACGCTCCGGCTCCAGCTGCGCGACAACCATATCGAGTTCATTTGCGACGATCCGCGCTTCAACCGTCTCTATATCGACCTCGTCCCCGTTCCCGACGAGCATATTCGCGGCGGCGGCGAACAGATGTCCTATCTCGACCTCCGGGGCCGCCGCTATCCGATGTGGACGTCGGAACCGGGCGTCGGCCGCGACAAATCCTCGGCGTTCACAAAGGCCGTGGATAGGACGGGTCATGCCGGCGGCGATTACTGGACGACGACCTATCCGCAGCCGACCTTTCTGTCCTCGGCGGGCTATGCGGTCCACATCGATACGACGGCCTGGTCGGCGCTCGATTTCACCGATTCCGGCCGCCATCATATCGAAATCTGGTCGGGTGGCGCCCGGTTGGAGCTTTATGCCGGCGACACCATGGCCGACCTGGTCGGTCAGTTGTCGACGCGGTTCGGTCGCCAGCCGCCCCTCCCCGACTGGGCGATCGAGGGCGCCATCATCGGCCTGAAAGATGGCGAGAACAGCTTCGCTCGCCTCGATGCGATCATCGACGCCGGTGCCGCCGTAACCGGTCTCTGGTGTGAGGATTGGGTCGGCATTCGCGACACAAGCTTTGGCGCGCGACTATTCTGGGACTGGCAGGCAAACCCGGCGCGCTATCCGGATCTAGGACGACGCATCGAGCGATTGGCCGCCCGCGGGATTCGCTTTCTCGGCTATGTGAACCCCTATCTCGCTGTCGATGGCACGCTGTTTCCGAAGGCGGCCGCGGCTGGCTATCTCGCGCGGCAGCAGGATGACGACGCGCCCTACATCGTCGATTTCGGCGAGTTCGATTGCGGTATCGTCGATCTGACCAAACCGGAGGCGGCCAGCTGGTTTCGCGAAACGGTTCTCGGACGGAACATGCTCGATCTCGGCATGGCCGGATGGATGGCGGATTTCGGCGAATATCTGCCGACCGATCTGCGCCTGGCCGATGGCAGCGATCCGATGCTGGCGCACAATCGCTGGCCGGTCATTTGGGCGGAAACCAATGCGCACGCCATTGCCGAGCGCGGGCGAGAGGGCGACGCGCTGTTTTTCATGCGCGCCGGCTATTCCGGGATCGGCCGGCATTGCCCGCTCCTCTGGGCAGGCGACCAGTCGGTGGACTTTTCCCGCCATGACGGTCTGCAAAGCGCCATTCGCGGCGCGCTGTCGGCCGGCCTCATCGGCAATGCGTACCATCACAGCGACATCGGCGGCTATACCAGCCTTCTCGGCAAGGTCCGTAGTGCCGAACTCATCCAGCGCTGGGCCGAATTCGCGGCCTTCACGCCGGTCATGCGAACGCATGAAGGCAACCGGCCGCGCAAGAATCTACAGATCGACAGCGATCCGGACCTTCTCGCCCATTTCGCGCGCATGAGCCGCATCCACGCAGCGCTCGCCCCCTATACACGGGCGCTGTGTCGGAACGCGGCTACCACGGGATTGCCGCTGATGCGTCCGCTCTTCCTCAGCTTCGAAGAAGACCCGGAAACCGCCGCCATCGAG